>JASHRE010000124.1 GCA_030037515.1 Candidatus Sulfotelmatobacter sp. | reverse complement strand
AGCATACGGGGCACAAGTGCGTCCAACGTTTCCGGAGCGATCTCCATGTCAACTCGCAACCGAGCGCCGAGCCTGGTCTGCTCAATCGCCAAATATTGTTCGGCGAAGGCGATCTCGCCAGAGAGTGGTGTCTCCAGCACGGCTTCATTATCCAGAATCGTTCTCAAAAACTCGCCAATCTGCGCCAGCATGCGCGTTGCGGCCGGAGGATTGTTTTCCAGGACAAGCGTGGATACGGCGTTGAGTGAGTTAAATAGAAAATGTGGATTGAGTTGGTAGCGCAAGGCGCTGAGCCGAGCGTCGCGTATGTCGGCGTTCGCCCGCAACAACCTTTCCCTTTCCCGTATCGACTGCTGCCATAGTTTGATGCTGAAGTACAGACTGCACCACACAAAGAGAATAAAGGTGGAGCGGACAGAGGTCCCAAGCCAGCCCGCCCAACTGGGCGGGAGGCGAAGAGAGGTCAGCAGTTCAATCGCGAAGGCGGCGATGACCCCACCCAGCAAGGACCAAAGAAATGCCCGCATTTCCAAAGCGATCCAGGACAAAGCGCGGTTCATCAGGCGCCGGCAAACGGGACGCAGTAGTGAACTCGCAATAAAGAGGGAAATGAAGAACACATTGTTGGCGCGCAGCGCTCCGGGTTGGTGAAGAAAAGGAAGCAGGGAAATGGATCCCCAGAGGAAAAAACAGACCCACCCCGTGATCTGGACTGTCCAGAACGAAGGAAAGCCATGACCACTGCGCTCCCACACGATCCGTATTCTAGTCCTCAGGGCAGCTCGGCGGTTTACGCTCAGCCGCTCCAGACCCTCGGTTCGTCGCAAAAATCACTCCTGCCACAGACATGGTCAACCACAGCAGGCAGGTTGCGGGTATGCTTCCCGCAGATAGATCTCGTATCGGGCGAATAAAGGGGAGCGGATTTGAAGCCGCAAAAACGGATCGTGACGACTGTCGCGGGTGCTCTGTCAATCATGGCCATGCGAACGGCTGCCCACGCTCAAGTCCCATTTGAGGATCTGCCCAAAGTCATGCTCGCTTCAATGCCGCGCCACCAGCAGGTCTCCATCGCTTTGAGTACCGGCCCGGAAGGAGTCGCAAATCGTGCCACAGTTTATGTTCTGGGCCCCAAGGGCCATGAGAAAGCCCGCGAAGGCAGGAACGGTGCAAGTCTGGTTCAAGCTCCGGAGTGCGCCAGACAAGGTTCGCCATTGATGATTTTGAGCAAGGACGCATCATCTACATCCCCATTTCAGATGCGATGCCTGACAAAGACCAACCCCCGCGACTCCTGCCTTTCGTCGGCAAGTATGTGAGGGCGTCCGGGAAGATTTAGGAAAGGAAACGAACATGAAGCTTATGGGATGGAGGAAAACGACTTTGGCGGGCGTCCTATCAGTCGCCGCCCTATCCGGCAGTGCGGCAGTTCAAGACAGGCCCAAGGACCCATCAGAATACTTAGTAACTGCTTCCACGCCGCGCGAGCGGCAGATCGAACTGGCATTGAGCGCGGCCCCAGCCGGCGTATCGAGTAAAGCCACAGTTTATATTTTGGGGCGCCAAGGCTACGAGAAAGTTCGCGAGGGCACTAACGGCTTCAGTTGTTTGGTCGAGCGGTCGTTCAAGGAAGCAATGCAGGTTTCGGCGGCGCCGGCGTGCTTCGACGCAGAAGGTAGCCGAACTCTGATGCTCGATTACATGCACAGAGAAGAAATGCGGGCACAGGGCAAGTCAGAGGCAGAGATCAAGGATGACATCGCGAAGGGATATAAGGATGGCCGCTTCACAGCGCCCGGGCCGGGTTTCCTTTACATGATGTCGAGCGAAAACTACTTCTACGATTCCAACGCCAAGAAGTGGGGTACCGTGCCCCCGCACTTGATGTTTTATGCGCCCTACAAGACCGCGCAAGACCTGGGATATGATTCGATATCGCCCACAATGGTGCCTTATCTTACGGTGCCGGGGTCGCCGGAAGCGCTGATTGTGGTAGCCGCGCAAAAGCCGTCGCAGGATAGCTCCTCTGGCGACTCCCACAAGCACTGACTATGGGAGGACTTGGTGGAGATTTGGCAAGTCTAATAAACGCGGCTTTCCTCCAGCATAAGCAATGCAAGAAGTGATTGAGGATTGATTTAGGCATGCTTGTTATTCCGAGCGCGCGATAGGGACAAAAGCGAAAACTCTACAGACCGGAGGAACAATCCCACGAAACGAAGATTCACAATAACTAGAGCCGCCGCGAGACTTATGGCTTCCCCCAACCTGTCTGAGCGGGCACATCGCCCCGAGTCCCCAAACTGCAGCAGTGGCACGGGCCGGCACGACATCAAGCTCGGGATCGTTGCCGACCTTTTGAGCTATAACACGCGGTTTCTGCGGCAGCCGATTTCGTTCGAAGACCAGGGTGCGCCTGCGCCGGGCCAAACGGTGCGAGGAAGAGGTAACGCGCCTCGATGTAGGGGGCCGAGGAAACCTGACTTGGTCTCGACGACCAAGGGCGCGCGCCTCGGCTCTACCCCGGCCCACGCGACTCCCCATTGCTTCGGGATCTCCAACTAACACCGAGACAATATCGGTGCAATCGGAAATTCTCCATGGCCAACAAACGCAATCGGCGGTGAGAAAACTGGGCCGCGTTCTACTCGCACCTCAGCGCCACGATGGGATCGATCCTGGTTGCGCGGCGTGCCGGCCAATATGCAGCAACCACCCCGACGGTCGAGAGCAGGGCGGCTGAGACTAGGAAAGTCAATGGGTCGGCCGGCGAGACGCCGAACAACATATGTGCGATGAGGCGAGTGGCGGTGATCGTGCACGGTATGCCGATCATAATTCCGATGATGCTGAGCACAACTCCTTCGCGCAAGATCAGCTTCACAATGAGTCCTGGTTGCGCTCCCAGGGCGATTCGTATCCCGATCTCCCGAGTTCGCCTCGTTACCCCGTAAGAGACGAGGCCGAACAATCCGATGCCCGCCAGAAGCAGTGCGAGTCCCGCGAACAACGTCGAGAGCAGAGCCGTTGCGCGATCTTCGACCAAAGCCTGCTCACTTGTCTGCACCAGGGTCTTGGCCCGGGTCGAGTACTCCCGACCTTGCGATTGAATCTCGCTCTGCACTGATCTCATGGTTGCGGCCGGTTGGTCCGAGCGGACGAAAAGGTTTCCTGAGCGATCCGGATCCTGCAGGGAAGGTATGTAGAGAGCGAACGCATCGGGATCGCGAAAGTCGACGAGGCGGGCACTGCGCGCGACGCCTATGATTTGGAGGTCCTGCAGTTCGGGTCTGATTCCGAAACGCACGCGCCTGCCGAGCGCGTCCCCGGAAGGGAACAGGCGCCGCGCAAGGTTGCTGTCGACGATCGCGACGTGCGGATGCTTCTCGTCGTCGGCCCAATCGAAATCGCGGCCGTAAAGGACCGGAATTCCGAGCGTCCGGAAGAATCCCGGCGACACTGCTATAAATGTCGCCAGCCGCGCAGCATCGGCGGGAGAATCCAGAGCCGATGTCGAGACCGTGTCCTTCCATGCGCTGTCCCCCACCGGTATGTCGACGCTCGCAAAGCTCGCTGATATGACGCCTGGTATGTTCGCCACCGCGTCGATCATTTGCTTGCGATAGCTGTTCATGCCGACGTTCTTGATCCTCACCGGCCGAGGATTCAGATCGAGCTCAAGTACGCTCGCTCTTTCGAACTGCGGATCGAGCTTGCGCAAGTTCGCCAATGTCTGCAGCAGAAGTCCTGCGCCAAAAACCAAGACGAGCGACAAAGCGACCTGCGTGACAATGAGGCACTTGCTCAAAACTCCAGCCCCGCCGGTCAGCGTTCGTTCGTCGGCGCGCAGAGCATCGCCGGGGCGCTGATACGTCGTATACCATGCGGGTACACACGCGATCAGCACCGCTGTTCCAATTGCGGCGAGCGCAGTAAAGCAGAAAATCCGCCAGTCCGGTCGCAGGTCCAGGACAACGGGAGGGCGCAATCCGCCGGCAATCGTCGCCATCAGTAAACGGCTGCCCCAAATTGCAAAAGCAAATGCAAGCAGCCCTCCGGTTACCGACAACAACAGGGTCTCGGTTAACAACTGTCGGGCAAGTCCCAGCCGGGTCGCTCCCACAGCCACGCGCACGCTCATCTCGCGAGCACGGGCGACGACTCGCGCCAACGTCAGGTTTGCTAAATTGACGCAAGCCACGAGCAGGATGAGACCAGACAGCCCCACCAGAAGGTGTAGAGGGCGCTCAAAATGTTCGCGCAGATCGGCGTTGATCCCGGTGGCGGCGGGATTCGTCTCCAGACCCATCCCTAACCAGGATTGCAGCCGCTGACCGGGAGCCGTGGTGGGCGCCGTCGCCACAAGTGCTTGGTGCCAGAATGATCGCAGTTGTTCGCGGGCCTGACCGATCGTGATGCCGTCTCGCAGTCGTCCCGTGACGAAGATCCATAACAGCGACCGCTCTGTTGTGAGATCCGGAAAAGGCTTAGCCGTGAGCGGGACTGTGATGTCCGGCGCGTTGCCTGGGGTCATACCCGCGAACCACTTTCGACTCACGCCGATGATCGTGAACGGGGAGCCTTCGATGCGGATCACCCTTCCGATTATTCCTGGATCACGACCGAACCGCTGGCCCCAGAATTCATAGCCGATCACGGCCACCGCTCCCCCAGAAGTCTCAACGTCCTCGGGCGCGATGAGCCTTCCAAGAAGAGGCGTTGCGCCCAGACCGCTGTAGTAATTTCCGGTGACCCTGCGTATGCTGTCGCGAGACAGGACTCCATCAATTTCCACATTGTGGTCGGTGGTCCCGGTCCATCCAAACAAGCTGGAGAAAACTTTTTGGTTGTCCTCCAGTTCTTCGAAAGTGGGATAGGAAAACGGCACCTTCGCGCCGTTACGGTAGATAGCAGCCACCTCCAGCAGGCGGTGGGGCCGCCAAACCGGAAGACTGCGCAGCAGAAGTGCATCGAGAATGCTGAAAATCGCGGTATTTGCGCCTATGCCAAACGCCAGCGTCAGCACCGTCACAAGAGCGAACCCGGGATGCTGTTTGATCAGTCGCAGCCCATAACGAACATCTTGTCGCAGCGATTGCATGGAAAATGGGATGCCGTGTGTTGCGGACAAAGCGACTTTATCGTATCCCTTTCGGCAGGTTGGGGAAATACCTTCCGAAGTCGAGGCCGCACATAAACGAGGGAATCGGGGATCGGGGTTCGATCATCAAAGGCTACTCGAAAGCAATAACCGGAGTGCCATCGTCGAAATCACCACCTAAACTAGACCCTGGAGACGACTCATGGACGAGAAAGAATTTCGTGACGTTGGGCATCGGGTAGTGGATCTGCTGGCCGACTATCTCGGTCACATAGAGGAGAAACGCGTCTTTCCGGACGTGGAACCGCGAACGACCAACGCTCTGTTTGCTGAGCCGCTGCCGCGGGATCCGAGTCCAGCGGATACCGTTTTGAACGAGCTTAAGACCAAACTTTTCCCCTACTGCACCAATGTCGGCCATCCAGGGTACATGGGCCTGATCACCCCGTCGCCCAATCCAGTGGGTATCATTGCGGATTTCATCTGCTCCGCCCTTAATCAGAACGTAGGCGCCTACTCAATCGGCCCCTCCGCTGTCGCAATGGAGCGCCGGGTGGTGCGTTGGCTTACCAATTTATGCGGGTACGGCCCGAAAGCCGGCGGGAATCTCATGAGCGGCGGAATGATGGCCAACTTCATCGGCTTGAAAGTCGGACGCGACGCCGTGACATGCGACCGCGCGCAGCACGACGGAATTCGTGAGCGCTGCGCGGTGTACGTCTCCGAACAGCGCCACGTTTCCCTTGACAAGGCCGTGGATTGCATCGGCCTTGGTCGAAGTGCACTGCGCACGCTGCCCACCGACCCGAATTTTCAGGTGCGGATCAATGCGCTGGAGGAGGCGATCGCACAAGACAAGAACAATGGAATTCGTCCGGTGTGCATCGTGGGCGTGTTCGGAACTACGAACACCGGTGCCGTGGATGACATTCCCACGATGCGTCGGATCGCGGATCGTGAACGAATGTGGCTGCATGTGGATGCGGCCTACGGCGGCGGCATGTTGCTCTCGCACGAATGGCCGATGCGAGATCGAGGGCTTGAGCTGGCCGATTCAATCACCATCGATCCTCACAAGTGGTTCTATGCTCCGCTTGATGCTGGGGCTGTGCTGGTTAAAGATCAAGAACGGCTCACAGCATCGTTCGGCATCAAACCTTCCTATTTGACGGACGAACTCGACCAGACGGATGAGCGCTATCAGTACTACGTGCATGGCTTGGAGCAGTCGCGCCGTTTTCGCGGCCTGAAGGTATGGATGAGCTTCAAGCGATACGGAGCCCGCCAGATCGGCGAATGGATCGACAACAACGTGCGTC
>JASHRE010000123.1 GCA_030037515.1 Candidatus Sulfotelmatobacter sp. | reverse complement strand
TAAGGCAGGCGCTCTAACCAGCTGAGCTAACCGCCCCTGACAGACGCACGACCTCTCTTTGAAACTTCAGGCACTCAAGCGCCTTTCTTGTTCCTGGCGACGATGGCACAAGTAAACTCGGGCACTACTCTAATCGGTGTATTTCAAAGCCCAGTGCTCTTTCCCATCGCGTCGATTCGCGGAGACGGACGCGCTTCATTGAGTATACGCGAGCGCGGCGACCGCGCGAAAAGTCGAATGCGGTATAGACTGCAAGCGTGCGGCGGCTCATCATCAATGCGGACGACTTCGGATTTACCGCGGGCGTGAACCGGGCGATCGTCGAGGCCCACACGCGCGGAGTTCTCACGTCGGCGACGTTGATGGCGACTGGCGCGGCGTTCACGGGAGCCGTGGAATCGGCAAAAACCGCACCACGGTTGAGCATCGGATGCCACGTTCTGCTCATTGATGGACAGCCGGTTCTGAAGAGTGAGAAAATTTCCTCTCTCACGCAGCCGAATGGGTGTGGGCGCTTTCGCGACGGGCTAAGCGCGTTCGCCGTACGAGCCTTAAGTGGTCGTATGAATCCCCAAGAAATCGAAGCGGAAGCGATCGCGCAGATTCGCAAGTTGCAGAACGCCGGAATTCCAGTATCCCATTTCGATGCCCATAAGCATACTCATTTGTTTCCGAAAGTTCTGCGGCCGCTGTTGCGGGCGGCGCTGGCGTGCAATGTCCGCGCGGTGCGGAATCCCTTTGGCCCGCGGTTGCCGCTACGGTCAAATCAATTGTTCGCTCGCCCAAATCTTTTAACGCGATACGCCGAATTGCGTATCCTGAACCGATTCGCGGCGAAATTTCGCGCCGCAGTTGATCGGGAGGGATTTCACACTCCGGACGGGACGTTGGGCATCGAGGTCACCGGATCGCTCGACGAGAATCTCTTTCGCGCCATTGCGCGCAGCGTTCCCGAAGGCACCTGGGAATTCGTCTGCCACCCGGGATATAACGATGCCGATCTACAATCCGCCTCTACACGGTTACGCGAGTCGCGCGAGACCGAATTACGAGTACTGACCTTGCCCGCAGCCCACGCTGTATTGGCTGAGGAAGGCGTGGAACTTATTTCCTACCGTGACTTGCGGCCGTGAGGCGAACGGGCTCGGTCCTGTGAAATCGGCGAATGTCCGATAACGAAATACACGAGTCTGGCTCAGGCCCAAACGTCCCTAGTAGCTTCAGGTACTCTGGTAATATTTCCCGATAACTCGCAGTAGTATGATGATCTCGGAATACCCGTGTTTCGGGAGGTTCGTCGATCATGTCGGCCCAAGGGTCAGCGCCGCGCGCCACCATAGACCTAAAGGTCCGCGTGTGGGGTATGGGTGCGAACGACCAGCCTTTTTTCCAGAACGCCACCGCCCAGAACGTTAGCGTCACGGGCGCGTGCATTTACGGTATTGAGCCCGATCTGAAAGTGGGCGACGTGATTGGCGTGCAATACGAGAGCAAAAAGGCCCGGTGCAAAGTCATTTGGGTCGTCGATGCCGGAGCGTTGAAAAAAACGCAGATCGGTGTTCAGCTGATTGCCGATCAAGATTGCCCTTGGGCGAGCGCGCTTCCCAAACAGATGATGGGGGAGGAGCGGACAGTTATATCTCAGGACAACCGCAGAAAATTTCCCCGCCACAGAATTTCATTTCCGCTCGAATTGCGCGACGAACGAGTCAATACCCCTCTGCGGGTGAATGCTACTGATATCAGCGGAAACGGCTGCTATGTGGAAACTGTGATGCCGCTTGCGCTGGGCACGGCGCTGCGCGTCGACTTCTGGATAGGCGAGGAACGCATGTCTCCCAGCGCCGTCGTGCGCACACGCGATCCGGGAGTCGGCATGGGCATCGAGTTTACCGGCCTGCCAGAAGAAGCAAAGAAGCGATTTCAGGCGCATCTGGAAAAGCTGAATCCCGCCACTACGCTCGGTCCGAAAACCGGATAGACTCGGGACACTCGGACGATTGCGACTGAGCCTTGTTGTCCTGCCCTAGTGTTCGCTCATTTGGCAAATCCGGGGCCGAACCGCGTGTTCATGTAAAATCTGCAACCGCTGCCAGTTCCTGCCATCGAATTCCGGCAGTGCTCGAAGCGACGACGCATGAAAATTGGAATCACCTGTTACCCGACTTACGGAGGCAGTGGCGTGGTAGCCACGGAGCTGGGGCAGGAATTGGCTCAGCGTGGACACGAAATTCATTTCATTTCTTACGCGCAGCCGATTCGGCTGCGTGGCGAAGAGCCGAACATTCATTATCACGAAGTGGAAGTGTCACGCTATCCGCTGTTCGACTATCCGCCTTACGATCTGGCTCTTGCGACTCGGATGGCCGAGGTGGCGCAACTTTACGATCTCGACCTGTTGCACGTGCACTATGCGATCCCGCATTCGGTGAGCGCGCTACTGGCGCGGCAGATGCTCGCCTCCGGACCGCGCGGTCAGCGGCTGCCCTTCGTTACCACACTGCACGGCACGGACATTACCCTCGTCGGGCTCGATCGATCCTATCTACCGATTACACGGTACTCGATCGAACAGAGCGACGGAGTGACAGCCATTTCGAACTATCTGCGCGACCGTACCTTGCGCGTTTTCGATGTGAAGAACCGGATTGAGGTGATCTACAACTCTGTGAATTGCGACGTTTACAAACGCGATCCGGAAAATGTGGAGAAATTGCGCGCCGAGTACGCTCCCAATGGACAGCATGTGCTGGTGCATCTGTCGAATTTTCGTCCAGTAAAGCGGCTCACCGATGTGATTGAGATTTTCGACCGCGTGCACAAACAGGTTCCCTCGCGGTTGCTGCTGATCGGGGACGGCCCGGACCGGTCGGTCGCGGAATGGCTCGCCGTGCAGAAAGGCATTCACGATGACGTACTGTTTCTGGGCAAGCAAGACCAGATATACGACAAGCTGGCGGTGGCCGAGGTGATGCTCATGCCCAGCGAACTGGAATCATTCGGACTTGCGGCTTTGGAGGCGATGGCGTGCGAGGTCGTTCCGATTGCGACGCGCGCCGGCGGAGTTCCAGAAGTCATCGACCATGGAAATACCGGCTATCTGGCCGATGTTGGCGACGTCGACACGATGGCGCGTTACGCGCTCGAATTGCTGGGTGACGAAAAAAAATTGCGCGACATGGGAAAGTGGGCGCGGGAAGCGGCGATGGCTCGATTCTGCTCGACGAAAATTGTTAAGCAATATGAGGATTTCTACCGGCGCGTGCTGGAGCGCTCGGCGTAGAAACCTTCCGGAACAGAACTGGCGGATTCGACCAGCGGCAAGCGAAGCCGGATTAAAGTTCCTCGGCCTTCCGGGCTATCGATCGTCATGCGCGCCGCACCGCTGTAGAGAACTTTCAAACGTTCGGAGATGTTCGCCATGCCAATTCCCATGCCGGACCAGCCGTTTCCCGGCTGCGGCCTGCCCATTCCAACGCCGTCATCTTCGACTTCGATGATCAGTTTCGAGTCCGACACTCGACTGCGGAGATAGATGCTGCCGCCTTCGACCTTGGGTCCCAAACCATGCTTGATGCAGTTCTCGACCAGTGGCTGCAAAAGCATGCTCGGCACCACAACATCGAGCGACGCGGGGTCGAATTCCTTCACGACGCGAAGCTTGTCCCGGCCAAAACGTACGACTTCGATATCGAGATAGTTGTCGATGAATTCAAATTCCTCGCGCAGGGGTGCGAAAGCTTCGTTGCTATTGAGCAGCCGTCGCAATATGGTCGCGAGCTTGGAGATGACTTCGCGGGCCTGGTCGGGATCGAAACGCACGAGCGAGGAAATAGAATTCAGCGTGTTGAAGAGGAAGTGGGGGTTGACCTGGTTCTGCAGCGCCTCCATGCGAGCGTGCAGCAGAAGGCGTTCCTGCTCTTCCAGCTTGATCTGCGTGCGGACGCTATTGAAGATCTTCAGCTCGATGCCGATCGCAATCACCGAAGTCGCGTAGATTGCGACCTCGACCCAAATGTTCCCCGGGCTTTCCAAAACGAAGATCGACCGTGGAAAAACATGAGCCAGCTGGATCTGCATGAAGCGCAGCGCCAGCACGGTGGTAAAGAACATGATCTGCCAATCAGCCAGGTGCGGCTTAGGCAGATTTCTTCGAATGAGCCGGTAGATGCTGAGATCAATAAAGGGCGAGAACGACCAGATATCATCCTTATCGGCAGCCATCGTGCGCAACTGGCCGGCGATCAGCCCACACAGGGTGAGAAATGGAAGCGCCATCCATTCGCCGTGCCAGAGCGCAGGCAAACCCATGAACACCCCTCCAAGAGAACCCGCCCAGCGGCCACCGATGACACCCAGCAGAAGGGTCGTTTCAAAGCTCAAATCGCCGGACAGGAACGGCTTCTGCAGGAAACGAATCCACACCCCCACCATGATCGGGAAGCTGAACCACATCGCCAGATAGATCTTCTGGCGAACGGTTCGTTCTTCACGAAAGAGAACCGATTTAAATTCGAGTGAGCGAACCAGCGCGCTGGAAACGGCCGCGGCCACTCCCAGCTTAAGGACCAGATCAACGAGGATGAGCCGCGGTTCCATGAGAATCGGCCGAAGTGGGTAGCGTCAGCTACCGATGAGAAAACTGTAGCACGAATTGCGCCAGGTCTTGTTCGCGATTGCCACGCAGAGCGGAGAACGAGGGCACGAATCGAGCTCGTTTGCAGTCGAAGTCAGGCCGGTTGGCGGGAGGGTTCGTGCTGCGCGCCGAGATTTTGCGCTTGCCGAAGGACCCATCCCCTACCCGAATATCCAAACCAGGGATTCCCCCCTCGGCGGAACGACAATGCTTAGAACTGGAGTGCCCTTAGCTTCTAACGATCTATCCGAAGGCGAGTTCCTTCGCGCGCTGTGCCGCTTTGACGACGGCTTTGATCAGGGTGACGCGCAACTTCCCTTCCTCGAGTTCCATGATGGCGTCAATGGTACAGCCGGCCGGCGTGGTTACTGCGTCTTTGAGCAGCGCGGGATGATCTCCGGTTTCGAGCACCACTTTGGCAGCGCCGAGGGTGGTCTGCGCCGCGAGCAGAGTTGCGATGTCGCGAGGCAAGCCCACTTTCACTCCCGCCTCGGCGAGCGATTCCAGAATGATGTAAATGTAGGCGGGCCCGCTCGCGGAAAGCGCAGTGACGGCGTCCATGTGCTTTTCGTCGA
>JASHRE010000122.1 GCA_030037515.1 Candidatus Sulfotelmatobacter sp. | reverse complement strand
GCATAAAATCAAGCTGGTCATCTTCGATCTCGATGGCACTCTGATCGATTCCCGTCTCGACCTGGTTCATTCGGTCAATGCCGCGTTGCGCCATATCGGCCGTCCCGAATTACCGGACCAAGTCATCGCAAGCTACGTCGGCGACGGCGCTCCGATCCTTATTCAACGGGCACTTGCTGCGGAAGCAGGAGATGAAGTCCTGGTGCGCAAAGGTCTGGAGTTCTTTTTGTCGTATTATCGGGCGCACAAACTCGACCACACGACGGTCTATCCCGGGGTCATCGAGGCGCTGACTGCGATTCAAAACTCGGCCAACGGCACACCCCGCAAAATGGCGGTACTCACCAATAAGCCGGTGAATCCCTCGCGCGCCATCGTGCAGGAGCTGGGCCTGGGAAAGTTCTTTTTCCAGGTGTACGGGGGAAACAGTTTCGGCACCAAGAAACCTGAACCTGAGGGCGCGCGTGCCCTGCTTGCAGAAATGGGAGTGTTGCCGGAGCAGGCTGTGATGGTCGGCGACTCCCATGTTGACATTCGCACAGGACTGAACGCGGGCGTCTACACCGTCGGCGTGACCTACGGATTCGCTCCGCACACTCTGCAGGCCGAACCGGTCGACGTGCAGGTAGATACTCCGCAGGAGTTGGCGGCAGTGTTCGCGGACAAGAAGTAGAATGCTAAGCCCTAAGGGGCGAATTGACTGCGTTGTCCCGGCACCGCGCAAGCGACGCCTCAATACGAATCAACGAATGAGCTCAAACCACTTTGCTCCAACACCTGGCTTCACACCCAAAGAGCTGCGCAAACTGCGCAGCATGAAAGATCCTCACGGTATTCAGCGCTTCCTCGACGACATTCCCTATCATCTGGAAGACACGGCCTGGTCTCCGCGGCGAGTGCTGGCCGAGCAGACGGCGCACTGTCTGGAAGGAGCGATCTTTGCCGCCGCGTCGCTACGCGCCAACGGATATCCCCCGTTGCTCCTGGACTTTGAAGCCGATCACGACACCGACCACGTGATTGCCATTTTCCGCCAGGACGGTTGCTGGGGCGCCGTGGCGAAATCCAATTACAGCGGATGCCGCTGGCGCGAGCCGGTCTATCGCACGATACGAGAACTCACGCTCAGCTACTTCAACGCTTACTTTAATCTGCGGCGAGAGCGCACGCTACGCCGATACTCGCGCCCGGTGAACCTGAAGCGATTCGACCGCCAGCAATGGATGATCACCGGAAAACCGGTCTGGTTCATCGTCGATCACCTGTTTGAGATCAAACATTATTCCTTGCTTACGAGAGCTCAAGAAAAGCGCCTGCACCGCGTCGACGATCGCCTCTTTCACGCCGAGTGTCTGGGGAAGGCCTACAAAAAGCTGTCGGAATAAGACGTCATTGCGACACCCGCCGCGCCGAACGTGAAGTTTCCGCGCCATGCCTCCGACGAAAAACTCACGAGGTCCTGCAGGCCTCCGCATTGGGCCGGACACTTTGGCCCGCGATGCCTTGACTCTGGTATGGAGCGACATCCTAATCTTGGGAGTTTCTCAGCCCTTCGCAGGCCGATCGCCCGCGGAATTGATCGAGTGTCCGGACCAGGCCCGCACTCCGGTCAACCATACCCGCAGAGATGTCGTCATCAACGGCTCCACGGACTGCGCCCTCATCAGCCACACTTCCCGGGAACCAATCCCATACGGGACACGTAGAATAAGCAAATGAAGTTTTCTGCTGTGGGGTTGTTTGTTGCCGTCGTGATTCTGTCGGCATGGGGCGCCACCCAGGACGCCTCCAGCGCCGGCTCTTCCTCCACTCCTCAACCCGCGCCTAATGCAGTCCCGCCGAAACTCGATCTCACGCCCGATGCCAACGGCAAGCTCTCGCAGGAGCAGATGCAGCAACTCCTTCGTGTCGTAGCTGACAAAGATATGGAAAACGACAAACGGGTTCGCGATTACACCTACACCGAGCGCGACGTCGAGAATAAGCTCGATGGCAAGGGCCACACAAAATCCACCGAAATCAAAACCTACGACGTGCTGGAAATCTACGGCGAGCAGGTGCAGCGGCTGATCAAGAAGAACGATCAGCCGCTCGATGCGAAAGATGCTGCAAAGGAAGACGAGAAAATTCAGAAGATCATCGACAAGCGCAAGAACGAGTCCGAGGCCGACCGCAAAAAGCGCGAAGAGAGACAAGAGAAAGAACGCGAAGACGACCGCAAGTTCGTTCGCGAGATCGCCGACGCTTACAATTTCACGCTGGTCGGTACCGAACAGGTGGGCGGACGCGAGGCCTGGGTCATCGATGGCGAACCACGCCCCGGATTTGAACCGCACATGAAGGACGCGAAGTTCCTTTCTAAATTTCGCGGCAGGTTGTGGATCGACAAATCCGACCTGCAACTGGCCAAGCTCGACGTGCAAGCCATCGATACCGTTTCCATCGGATGGGTGCTGGCCCGCATCCATCAAGGCACTCGCGTGATGCTGGAGCAGACGCGTGTCAACGACGAAGTATGGCTGCCCCAGCACGTTACTTTCAAACTCGATGCGCGCGTCGCTCTGTTCAAGGGATACCTCATGGATGGAGACCAGACCTATAGCGATTACAAAAAGTTCCGCACCTCGGCCAAGATCATAGGCTACGGCGAGCTGAAAACTCCGCAACCACCCGACCCGCAGAAATAACAAGGCGGGGTGGACGGTCATCTCGCCCGGCAATTGAAGCGATCCCGGCGCGCCGCCACAACAGCAACGACGCGTTCGCGCGGGTTGCGCCTATCCTTGGCGGTGCAAAATCGGCTGGCACAGGATGACAAGCTGCCTGACGGTTCGCGAGCTGCGATCCTCGCATGCCGACTGCTGCGTTCTATAATGCGGGGTTCCGGCCGGAGCGCCTCAGACTCACCGCCGGATTCTTTCTGTTTCCGAGGGATTCATGCCTTCATCGCTGACGCGTCGTGATGTGCTTCGTTCCGGTTTATCCGCTTCCGCTTTCCCACTCCTGCCCGCTTCACTTCGCCGCGCACAAGGGATGCTGGCGGCTTTTCCCGAAAGTGCCTCACCGGCAATCGCTCCCCGCGAACGTCTTCTCTTCGATTTCGGCTGGAAATTCTTTCAGGGCAACGGCGCCGATCCAGCACGCGATCTGGGGTTCGGCATGGGCCAGGGAGACTTCTCCAAATCCGGCGACTTCGAATTTGCTAGCGCAAAATTCGACGATTCCAATTGGCGGCCGCTGAATCTGCCTCACGACTGGGCGGTCGAGCTTCCGTTCGTCCACGATGACGAGCAGCAATCGCACGGCTATAAACCCCTAGGACGCCGCTATCCGGAAACCAGCATCGGCTGGTATCGCCGCGCATTCGAAATTCCGCAGGAAGATGCTGGCCGTCGCATCAGCGTGCTGTTCGATGGAGCCTTCCGCGACGCGTTGGTCTTTCTCAACGGATATTTCATCGGCCGAAACGACAATGGCTACGCTCCGTTCGTCTTCGACCTCACCGACTTTCTGAATTACGGCGGCAAAAATTATCTCGTCGTTCGCATGGATGCGAGCTTCGGCGATGGCTGGTTTTACGAAGGTGCCGGCATTTATCGCCACGTGTGGCTGATCAAGACGGACCCACTCCATCTTGGAAATTGGGAAACGTACGTTCGGCCCGCGCTCAAAGGAAATTCGGCAACGCTGAGTTTGGGAACGATCGTACAGAACCAAAGTCGCGAGTCCGAGAATTGCCTGGTGAAATGGCAAATCCTCGACGCGACGGGAAAGGTTGTGGCCTCCGCCGAATCGAGACCGCAATCGACCGCAGCCGACGGAACGTCGACTTTCACTGCCATTGCGAATGTGTCCGAACCCGCTCTGTGGTCTTCAGAAACTCCCACCTTGTATTCCGCCCTGGTGACGGTCGAAAGCGGCGGCAAGCCGCGCGATACAGAGCGCATCACCTTCGGCATCCGTGATATCAAATGGGACGCCGACAAGGGCTTCTTCCTCAACGGCGAGCGCGTCGAACTGAAGGGCACATGCAATCATCAGGATCACGCCGGCGTCGGTGCTGCTCTTCCCGATCGGCTGCAGGCGTTTCGTCTGGCGGTGCTCAAAGAAATGGGATCAAACGCCGTCCGCACCTCGCACAATATGCCCACGCCCGAATGGGTCGAGGCTTGCGACCGCCTTGGCATGATGATGATGTGCGAAACCCGGCAGATGAGCTCCCATCCCGAAGCCCTGGCGCAGCTCGAAGTCATGGTGAAGCGTTATCGCAATTCACCGTCGATCGTTCTCTGGTCGATGGGCAACGAAGAGTGGGTCATGATGCCGCAGCCGCAGGGTGTACGCGTCATCGACGCGATGATCGCACGCACCCACGAACTCGATCCCACGCGCCTTTGCACAGCTGCCGTGAATCAGAGCTTTCAGACACGCTTCCCCGAACAGCTTGACGTGATGGGATACAACTACAACCTTCCCGTCATTGACGACTGGCACAAGGCTCATCCGCAAATGCCGGGCGTTGGTACGGAAACCGCGAGCACGGTCTCGACTCGCGGCATCTATTCCACTGACAAGCTGCGCAATTGGGTCAGCGCATACGACCTGAATCACACTTCGTGGTCAGAACTCGCCGAACAGTGGTGGAAATTCTATGCCGCCCGCGAATGGCTCTCCGGCGGCTTTGCCTGGACTGGCTTCGATTACCGCGGCGAGCCGACGCCGTACGGATGGCCCTCGATCAATTCGCAGTTTGGCATCGTCGATACCTGTGGCTTCCCGAAAGATAACTTCTTTTACTACAAAGCATGGTGGGGCTCTCGGCCTCTGCTGCATTTATTTCCCCACTGGAACTGGTCGGGACGCGAAGGTGAGCTGATTTCCGTTTGGGTACATTCGAATCTCGATTCGGTCGAACTGTTTCTGAATGGCCAAAGTCTGGGGTCACAGAAAATCCAGCCGTTCACGCATCTGGAGTGGAGCGTGAAATACGAGCCGGGCGTGTTGGAAGCACGCGGCACCAAGGACGGCAAACTCGTGCTCGTCGAAAAGCGCGAGACCACAGGCAAGCCGGAGTCGATCCGCCTGACCGCCGATCGCACAGAAATCAACGCCGACGGCGAGGATGTCGCGATCGTCAAGGTCGAAGCGTTGGACGCCCAGGGCCGCCCGATTCCGACCGCCGATTATCCGATCAAGTTCAAACTGAGCGGCGATGGCGCGCTAATCGGCGTCGGCAATGGGGATCCTAACTGTCAGGAATCCGACAAACAACCACAGCGCAGCCTGTTCAATGGCCTGGCGCAGGTAATCGTGCAATCCACGCAGACGCCTGGACGGATCAGTGTCGAAGCCTATACGGAGCAGCGGCCGGGCCCCAAACTACCAGCGACGGCCGTGACGATTACGACCAAGAAAGTGGATCTGCGCCCGTCCGTGGCGTGAAGGCGCGCGTGTGGGGACAGCCGCCTTCGGCTGTCCGGCGGAGGGGAGCTCCGCAGCTACCGCCCATTCACAACCCGCAGCACTCTTCCAATCCCATGCGTGAAATCTTTCTCACGCGTGATCAAGCTCAGCACCAAATATCCATCGCTGGGAAAATCATAGAAATGTCCCGGATGAACGAGCACCGACTCCCGCTGCAACAACTCAATGCACAAATCCTCATCCGATTGCGTGACGGGAACGCGCAGCACGGCGTACCATCCGCCCTCGACGTGCAGCCGCTCACAACTTTTCTGCGCTGCCAAGCTCCGATCGAGCTCCGCCAGATTCGCCCTCACGTGCTCCATCAACTGAGGCTGAACATCCTTCCGTTGTTCCAGCAGCCTTTCAACTGCCCACTGCACAGGAGCGTTCATCGAGAGATACGTATCGGCAATGACCTCCAGTCTGGCCATGGCCGCGGCCACTTCCGCGTCGGGTCCGTTCGTCGCGATCCAAGCCACCTTCATTTGCGGCAGGGCTGAAACCTTCGAAAGACCGCTGAGGGTAAACGTCAGTACTTCCGCGTTGGCCGCAAAGCTCACGTATTTCTGCCCGTTGAGCCGGTAGTCCAGAAAG
>JASHRE010000121.1 GCA_030037515.1 Candidatus Sulfotelmatobacter sp. | reverse complement strand
GACCTCGCCCGATATCGTTCCTCTCATCGTGTATGCCAAGGCCTGGACTCCCGGCACCAACGGGGTCGTCAGCGGCAAATGCGTTCGCGTCACCATTGAAGACAAGAACGATTTCGACAAATATCGCGGCAAACTGGCCGGCATGATCGTGATCTTTGGATCCGACGCCGACGTGAGACCGATCACGGAAGCACCGTTCAAACGGCTAACCGACGATGAACTTGCCAAGATCGGCGACTACGAAATTCCCAGCGAGCGTCCGCCTTTTCGCCTTGCCGACCTCCGCCGGCGGCAGCAGTTCATGAAAGACCTCAATCAATTCTTCGCGGAAGAGAAAGTTCTCGCCGTGATCGACCACAGCCGCGGAACCGCGGGAGGAGGCACGGTGTTCGTGCAGTCAGGAGGATCGTACAAAACGGGCGAAACCACGACGGTGCCGCAATTGACCATGGCTTCTGAGCATTGGAGCCGCATTGCACGGCTGCTCGAACAGAACAAAGAGGTCACGCTCGAATTGAATGTCGTGAATACGTTTTACGACGACGATCCCATGCAGTACGACACGATTGCAGAAATTCCCGGCACCGGCAAGAAGGATGAACTCGTCATGCTGGGCGCGCATCTCGATTCCTGGCATGCGGGAACCGGGGCCACCGACAATGGCGCAGGGACCATCGTGATGATGGAAGCGGTTCGCATTCTCAAAGCTCTCGATCTCAAGCCGCAGCGCACAATTCGCATCGCTCTGTGGAGCGGCGAAGAGGAAGGCTTGCTCGGTTCGCAAGGCTACGTGGAACATCATTTCGGTTCACGTCCCCCGATCGACGACCCCAACATGAAAGGGATGCCGACGCTTCTGCGACGCGAGGCCGGACCGGTCACCGTCAAGCCGGAACAGGCCAAAGTTTCCGCTTACTTCAACGTCGACAACGGCACGGGAAGAATTCGCGGCGTTTACCTACAGGAAAACGAGGCGGTCGCACCGATTTTTGAAGAATGGATGAAGCCCTTCAAAGATCTGGGCATGACCACGCTCACCATGCGCAATACGGGAGGCACGGACCATCTCTCTTTCGACGCAGTCGGCATTCCCGGATTCCAGTTCATTCAGGATCCGATTGAATACGAAACGCGCACACACCACTCCAATATGGATGTCTACGACCGGTTGCAACCGGACGATCTGAAGCAGATCTCGGTGATCGTGGCCAGCTTTGTCTACGATGCCGCCATGCGCGATCAGATGCTGCCGCGCAAGCCGATTGAGAAACCGCTGCCGAAAGAACCGGAGAAGAAAGGCTAGAGACTGACGTCAAGATTCCGATTCGCCGGCCTCCATCGCCCGAAAACATTAGAATGCAGGTTATGTTTTCACCACGGCAGATCGGCATCGCGCGCACGCCCTACACACAAACCAAGGAAATCCCCAAGGGATTAGGAGCCAAGCACGACGCCCAAGGGGTGTTCGAAATTTTGCCGGAATTCGAAGCCGGACTGGCGGACATTGAAGGGTTCTCGCACCTGTTCGTTCTTTGGGTCTTCGATCGTTCCGAAGGGTTCGAATTGTTCGGCACGGTTCCGATCGACCGACAACCGCATGGAGTTTTTGCCACGCGCTCACCGCGACGGCCGAATCCGATCGGGTTGACGGTCGTCGAATTGATTCGTCGCGACGGCAACCGGCTGCACATCCGGGGCGTGGATATGCTCGATGGAACGCCGATCCTCGATCTGAAACCCTATCTTTCCAGTATCCCGATGGAGAAGTTGCGGCGGGGCTGGATTCAAGACGCAGAGCACCGAGCCAACGACCAACGAAACGGAGGAATTCTATGAAGCGATACGGTCGTGGTTGCGGTCCGGGCGAGTGGGCGTCGGTTCGGCCGACTCCGACCGCTCCCCGACGGGGATCGCCACCTGCAGCCGGGTTCCGGAAGAGTCCGACACTATTTCAAGAGACCCGCCCAACTCGCGCATACGTTCCCGCATCCCGGCGATGCCCACACCGACCTCTGCCGCACCGTCGTTCAGATGTTCCAATCGCTCCGCCGGAATGCCCTGTCCGTTATCGTTGATTTCGAGCCGGAGGCAGTCGCGCTCGACAGCAAGCCGGATATAAACTTGCGAACTTGCCGCATGGCGATGAACGTTGGAGAGACCCTCCTGCAGGACACGAAACAGCGCAATCTCGGCCTCCCGTGACAGCCGGCCTAAGTCGCTGGGAAGATTGAGATTCACTCGAATGCCGCTACGCTGCGCGAATCCGTCGACGTACCAGCGGGCGGCCGACCCGAAGCCGGCCTCATCCAATAGTGGCGGATGCAACAAGTGTGAGATGGTGCGGGTTTCCGCGATGCATTTATCAATGATGTCCAAACATTCTGCGGCCCGTTGGTTTTCCCCTCCGGCCGCCAGCATGTGAACGTTCATCTTCAGCGCAGCCAGATATTGACCTAGGCTGTCGTGCAGCCCACGGGCAATGCGTCGCCGTTCATCGTCCTGCAAGGTGAGAATGCGAGCGCTCAAACTTCTGGCGGCATCTTCCATCCGCTTCCGGCCAGAAATATCGGTGTTGATTTCCAACCATCCCACCGGGCGCCCGCTTTTGTCTTTCACCCGGTTCCAGCGACTGGCGACTGAGATGGGCTTGCCATCGCGGCGTACATGGCGAAGTTCGCCCTCCCAGTAGTCGCTGGCCTCGATCTCGTTGACCGAAATCGGAAACTGAGTGAGCAGCAAGTCATCGGCCGGCTGGCCCAGCGCTTCCCGCTTGCTCCAGCCGTAAAGCATTTCCGCCCCGTGGTTCCAATACGAAATGACGCGCTCGGAATTCTTCACCAGGATGGCGTCGTTTGTCATCTCCAGCAGCGCCGCTTTTTCGGAGAGCTCCGCGGTCTTCTGTTCCAGTACGGTGGTGCGCTCCTTGACTCGGTATTCCAGTTCCTCGTGGGCTCTTCTCAATTGCTCTTCCGCCTGCTCGTGCATGAACATCAGGCGCCGGGCGGCTTCACCCACCCCGATCACGATGGCGGCAAATGCCAGAAACACCAGCATGTCGAAGGTGTCGTTGGCGCCTTTAAAACCAAAGGAGTGATATGGCGGTAAGAACCAGTACCACACTCCGGCCGCGCCAATCAGCACGGCGACAATCGAGGGTCCGACACCGCAGTACCAGGCGGTAAAAATAACTGCCAGCCAAAGGCTGTGATAGGGATCCTGGTCTTTCACGATCGGATCCAGCATTCCGCGCAGCAGCAAGGCGCCGATTCCAGCGACAACACCGAGCACATAACGAACGCTACTCCGGGGGATCCGATGGGTAAGATACGGCGCTAGCCTCATATATGAAACGATGCTTTCGGAATGATGTGTCTACTTGTGAGTGGCAAACTACAACGGAAGTGACCTTGCTTGCAGCCTGCTCTTCGTCGGTCTAGACTCCCCGGGCACGATTTGCGGCCATCAACAAAAAAGTGTGTTCGGCCGATACACAATGCGGAAGCCTTCAAACCGCGCGGCCGACTTACCTGATATGTGGGATTCCGCTACAGTTTAGCTTATGGGAGCAGGAATGTCTGTTCGGTCAAGCCCGCAGCAGTGTTCGATTTCGAACATTGTCAATCTCCGACTGCCAATTCCGAGTTTGTTGCTGGATCATTTTATAGCAGTCACAGGCGAGTTCCTCCAGCCGGCGCCTGTCCACAATCGTGACGTTGCCCCGGGTATAGATAATCGTTCCGCGCTTCTGCAAAATACTGGCCGACAAGCTCACGGTGGAGCGGCGAGTGCCGAGCATCTGGGCTAAAAATTCCTGAGTGAGCGGCATGGTCGTATTGCCGATTCGATCGTAACTCATCAGAAGCCAGCGGGCCAGCCGCTCTTCAACGCTGTGAAGGCGATTGCACGCGGCGAACTGAATCGACTGAGCCCCGAGGATCATGCTGTACTGTTGCAGCGATGCGTGGAATCGCGGCGCTTTCAGCAGTAAGCCTCGCAGTGAACCCGAATCAATGCGGTACGCCGTTCCATCACATTGCGCGACCGACATGGTAGCACTGGTTCGAAAACCAAACACAACCGGAACGCCGACGAAACCTTCTTTTCCGATCACGCCAACCTCAACGCTCTTGCCGTCGGGTTGCACGGCGATGATGGAAATCAGTCCATCGTTCGGAAAGTAGACAGACTTGATGACTTCGCCTGTTTCATGCAGGATCTGACGCAGCCTCAGCCTCACAAATTCTGCGGTGCGCAAAACTCCCGTGCTTTCGCCATGCTCGGCACGCAGAAGCAAGACGTTATGAACTGCATTTCCATCGCTGTGATGCCTGCTCAGATGGCTCAGCAATCTGACTTTGCGAGTCGGAGGGAAGATTGCCATAAGAACGAAAAGTCCAACACAAGCACAACCCTTGCTGGTCAAGGACCAGCGATAAACAGCCAAACCGCCACAATGCAAACCGCGTTTATATGCTGAGCCCTACACGAGCGACAAACGCCAAGGTGCGCCAAGATGTGTTCGGAAACAAACTCTTGCGTGTCGGCCGCCGAATGGACTATTTCCACCAACTACAGTAAATCTGTGACAAAAGTCGGCGCCGCTGGTTTTCTCATAACCGGGCCGGCGGCTTTCACGCCAGAGGTAACAGAAGAAAACAGAGCGTGTTTACAAAAACACACAAATGAGAAAAACATGAGCCCAACGGCGGAGATGTTGAAATGCAAGATACGAGCCACAAGCAAAGCCAGCCAGCTGCCGGTGGCGAGTCTTCGGCGAGGTGGGAAGACGTCGCCAAACAGATCATCAACCAGGCTGATTCGGAAAAGATTAATGCTCTGGTTCAGGAGTTGTGCGAAATTCTGAACAAAACGCGCAAGGGACCGGGCAGCGTGCGCTTGCCAGATATTTCGGCAAAGTCCAACGGGAAGGTGTCCCGATAGTCACTCCAAAAAAGCCATCCGTCCAACCCGAGAAACCTACGGCTGGAGGGGGCGACGCTTTTCCGGTCGCCCAGAAGCATTCCGTCACCCGGACTTGCTGCGACCGAGATCTGCGCGCACTGATTGCGGTCCGCGTGCAAGCGGAATCAGTTTCACGCCTTCGGCACCGTCTTCGACCAACGTCATCGACAGACAGCAGCGCGAACATAGCCACCAGAGTTCAATCGCGGCATTGCTTGCGGCAAACCCGCCGGCGGAGTTCGCCGCGCGAAATTGAAACAGGCGCCCTTCGCGCAGATACTTGAAGTTCGCCTCACAGCCCGGATTCGCGCAACGGGAAACCACCCAGAGCCTCTGTTGAGAAACTGAACCACTCGAGGTATTTCCCTTATTTCTCCCAGGAGTCTCTCCGTCAATATGGCGTTTGCTGTATGCGCACAAAATCCGGCGCAGATTCTCGAAACGGGTCTGCCGTCGTGCAAGGTGGTGAGCTTCGGCCTAACTTTTCACCATACGTAATACCCGGTTCGGCAGCGCACGCGCAGGTTGCGCGACGCAATCACGCGCAGGCGATGAAACAGCTGCTCGGTCAGATTGGAGGGTTTGTAGGCAATCGCATATTGGCTGCGCAATTCCCGCTGAATCCTGCTGAAGGCGCGCCCGACGTCGCCATTTTGAGCGGAGCGGAGATATGCACCGCCGGTTGCGTCGGAGATCGCTTTGAGGATTCTCATCCCATTCTTGGCCTCGTTGTCTACGGGGTAGTCGACGACGTTCACGGCATAGACCGTGGCTTCGGCTCGCAGAACCTGAACGATGGTTTCGTCCAAGGTGATTTTGCTCGCATTCTCCTCGCCGTCGGTTACCAGAATGACGACGCGGCGGGCGGGCCGTGGATCCTGGGCGAGCCACTGGCTGGCGAAAGAAACGGCGTCAAACAGCGCCGTCTCTCCATCGGGTTTCAACTTCTTCAGCCGATGCGAAACTCCTTTCCAGTCACCTTGAATGGGGGTGACGAACTGCACCCGCTGGTTGAAAGCAAACAACTCGACCGAGTCCGCCGGGCGCGTAGCCTGCTTGAGAAAATCCCGGATGGTCGCTTGTTCCATGTCAAATTGCGCCGTGATCGAAGCGCTCATATCCAGAACCAGCGCCACATGAATGGGAAGGTCCGTTTGACTTTGAAAAAATGTAAGAGCAGTCTGTCGCTTGTCGTCGTCGAGGATCGTCAGGTCGGACGGTCCAAGGCCCTCGACGAAATGGCCTTTTCGGTCGGTCACGCTGAGGATTAAATTAACCTCCTCCACCTGGCGCTTGATGGTGAGAGCGAACGGTCCAGGCGGCAGCGACGTCATGACCGAAATGGCGGGGCCGGAGCGCAGGTCGGGCTGCTGAGAAAATGAAGGAGAAACCGATACAAAAAGGAAGAGCAGAATCCAAAAACCTTGATACCTCATCGTGCATCCTTACCGAGCAGGACGTTGCAGAATGCGGCTAGTTTCCTGCTCCAGGCGCAACTCGGCTGCCGGCACAACCGGACCGATAGAATTTTTTTCGGGACTGAGTGTTACCTCTTTCGTCTCGGGGGAAGTACGGCGCAGGCTCGGCGCGGAGCGGGCTGCCAGTCGGATTCCTCAACGGCGGGGCAGGAACGCCGCGTTAAACGACAGAGTCAGTTAATCCTATCGCGGCGCAGTCGTGGAATCCGGTTGATCTCGTAAGAAGGTCGGTGAGATCGCTTAGAAATCCGTCGGGACTGTCATTACCTGCCTGTTTGACTTCGATCTTTTGTAGGGTCGGCAGAACCTAACTTATTGGCATGCACGATCAGACGCCCAACTGTCGCATGGCGTTTCGCGAGCAACACAACTGGAGAACTCCGCACCTAATTGACTTTCCGCGTTCCGCATCAGTGTGGCGCACCGATCGCTCTGCCGTTGGATCGAACAGACCGCTGGCTGAATCTCGTGGAATCCGGCGCGCTCCCGACTGTCTAGTTCAACTGCTATGCGGCGGCGCAGCGCTGCTGGTGTTTCTCTCGGTCTTTTGCAACGCACAGCAATCCCAGTCCGGGGCGGACGCTGCTTATCAAGGCGAAACGGTTGCCTCGGTGGATCTGGTTGCCAATCCCCATCTGGATCTCACCCCCCTGTGGACTTTGATCCAGCAGAAAGCCGGACAGCCCTACTCGCACGAACAAGTCCAGGCCACGATCTCCGCCCTTGAAGGCACGCACCAGTTCACCGCGGTCCGAATTAACATTACCCCGGAGCCAACGGGATTGCGTCTCACATTCGTTCTGGAACCGACTTACTCGATCGGAATCATCCAATTCCCTCCGGCTGACCGGTATTTTACT
>JASHRE010000120.1 GCA_030037515.1 Candidatus Sulfotelmatobacter sp. | reverse complement strand
CTTCTGCAGGAGCACGGCATACAGATTCCGGTACAGTTCCCGAACGAGATTTCCGTCACAACTAGCATCCTACCAAGGGCTCATGCCCCTGTTTTGAAAGCCGAACAACGAATCGCATTGTTCCGGAGCCTCTTTCACGGGCGCGAAGATGTTTATGCTGTTCGCTGGGAGAACGCCGACGGGCGGTCTGGATACATGCCCAAGGCGGATCGTGACTGGAAGGCTTATCTTCGCGCCAAAGACCAGGACCGCAAGAAGGTTGACCGCCTGACTCGAAAATTCCGACCGCTAACCGATGAGGTAGTGCGTGGGCACCTCGTCGGAGATCACACCATCGGTATTTATCCGCTTCTACAGGATGAGACCTGCTGGTTTCTCGCGGTCGATTTCGATAAGAAAACCTGGCAAAAAGATGCCACTGCGTTTCTGGCCATATGTCGCGAACTGAGCGTGCCGGCGGCACTAGAGCGTTCACGGTCAGGCAACGGTGGCCACGTGTGGATCTTCTTCGACCGATTAATTCCCGCAAGCACCGCGCGAAAACTGGGCTGTGCAATCCTGACTCGGGCCATGGAGTCCCGTCACCAACTTGGATTGGATTCGTACGACCGTTTTTTCCCAAACCAAGACACCATGCCAAAGGGAGGGCTTGGCAACTTGATCGCGCTGCCTCTGCAGAAGCTTCCTCGCGCAGATGGAAACAGCGTCTTCGTAGATGCGGAATTTCGTCCGTACGGTGACCAATGGGACTTTCTGGCGAGCGTGAAACGGATGCCCATTGCTGCTGCCGAGGCCGTTATTCTGGAAGCCCAACGAAGTGGAGACCTTGTCGGAGTGAGATTCAGTTCTGCAGAAGATGACGTAGAAGATCCTTGGACGTTGCCACCATCCCGAAAGCGAGCAGAGCGTCCAATACCCGGCCCCTTTCCGGTGCAGGTCCAAGTTGTTCGCGGCAACCTCTTGTATATCGAAAAGAAGGATCTTCCTTCCGCGATGCTTAACCGGTTGCTTCGCCTTGGCGCATTCCAGAACCCCGAATTTTACAAGGCGCAGGCAATGAGGCTTCCTACTTTCAACAAGCCGCGAGTCATCGCCTGTGGCGAGGAACTCGCTAACCACATTGCCCTACCACGCGGTTGTCTTTTGGAGGTCATCCAGCTCTTGAAATCGCACCGCATCAAGCCAGAAGTCAGTGACGAACGGTTTGTCGGCCGTCCGATCGAGGTAGAATTCTGCGGCCGACTGCGCCCGTTACAGCAGGATGCCGTTGATGCGTTCGTGCAGCACGATGAAGGAATCCTCTGCGCTCCCACGGCCTTTGGCAAGACGGCTGTGGCAGCATGGCTGATCGCGGCACGAAAGGTAAACACTCTGGTCTTGGTACATCGTCAACAATTGTTAGACCAGTGGCATGCGAGATTGGCAATGTTCCTCAACCTTCCCGCCAAGTCAGTCGGACAAATCGGAGGAGGGACGACAAAACGCACTGATTGCGTGGACATTGCCATTCTTCAAAGTAGCCATGACAAGGAAGGCGTGAAAGACTTCGTGGCAGAGTATGGTCAAGTGATTGTTGACGAGTGCCACCATCTATCGGCGTTTACCTTTGAGCAGGTGATGAAGCAGGTGAAAGCGAAGTACATCGTCGGACTGACAGCAACTCCCGAGCGAAAAGATGGTCACCATCCCATCATCTATATGCGGTGCGGTCCGATTCGATTCAAGCTCAGTGCCCGCTCAATGACGGCAGCTACGCCGTTCGAGCATGAAGTAGTTCCACGGTTGACGGACTTTTCCCTGCCTCCTGAGCAAACCGATATGACGATTCAGGAAGTGTACGGCGCAATAGTAGATGATCGCGCCCGCAATGAACTGATCCTTACAGATCTCATGCAGGCAACTACAGATGGGCGCTCACCGTTGCTTCTTACCGGCAGAACTGAGCACTTGAAATACTTCGAAACCGAGCTTGCTGGCAAGGTGAACAACGTCTTTACGCTGAAGGGCGGCATGGGCAAGAAACAACGACGATCAATAGCAGAGGCGATTGCGGCCGTGCCATTGTGCGAGCCGAGAATCGTTCTGGCGACCGGAAGCTACATAGGCGAAGGGTTCGACGACGCCCGCTTGGATACGCTCTTTCTGGCGATGCCCATTTCCTGGAAGGGAACGCTACAGCAATATGTAGGACGCCTCCACCGACTTCATGATGCCAAGCGTGTTGTGCGAGTCTACGATTACGTAGACTGCAACGTCCTTATGCTGGCGCGAATGTACGCGCGCCGCCTGAGAGGGTACAGCTTGATTGGCTACACGATCCGGAGTGCCGGCAACGAAACGTCGTTCTTTCAGCAGGTTGAAAATCGATCCTCCAAAGAGCCTTTGATCAACGGAGGAACATGACGAAACGGAACAATCGCCCGGCGGTTCTGCATCGGCGAAGCCTGAAAAACGAGTCTAGGACAAATCTCCCTTCGCTCAGCAAGGCGAGGCTGAAGGAACTGATCGAACAAGCGATCGTGGATGCTTACGGCGAAGAAGAACAAGTGGGCGATTTTTTCACCATGATGGAGGAATACCTAGCGTTGCCGTTCCGTGTGAAGGTCCTCGGCGTCGATGCTGACGTGGAGAAAGTCGACATGACGCTAGACGGCCAAATTGTTGCCATTTGCCATCGGGGCAAAACACGGCAGAAGATCCCAATCCTGGACCTGCCTTTGCCGACGCCGGCACCGGCAGGCGCGGAATGGATTGCCGCTTATCGCCACTGGCGCCGAGGGACCTGGTGAGCGAATACCAGTACTACGATTTCCGCGCAATTGACCGTCCGCTGACGAAAAAAGAGATGGCAGCACTCCGTTCCGTCTCGACGCGGGCCGCAATCAGCACCACGAACTTCACGAACCACTACGAATGGGGAGACCTGAAAGCCAATCCGCGCAAGCTGCTGGAGAAATACTTTGACGCTTTTGTCTATGTTGCGAACTGGGGGACGCATCAGTTCTACATTCGTCTCCCGCAGGAATCGGTCGACTACAAGTTGCTCGAGGCCATGGTCCCGGGCGAGACCGTGCGGGTGCGAAAAACCGCGAGATTCGTGGTCGTTGAATTTGCGAATGAGTCCAAGTCGGACGGCGAGGACGACGGTACCGGATGGATGGCCTCCCTGATGCCTCTGCGCTCAGACCTGCTTCGCGGCGACCTGCGATGCCTCTATCTTGGCTGGCTTCGCAGCGCCCAGGATGGAGGACTTGATGAAGATGAATTGGAGCCGCCCGTGCCTACAGGCTTGCAAGAATTGTCCGGTTCGCTCGATGCTCTGATCGAGTTCCTCGAAATCAACGAGGATCTCGTCGAGGTTGCAGCAGAGGCTTCAAAACCACTCGCTGCTGGACCGACCCGCAA
>JASHRE010000119.1 GCA_030037515.1 Candidatus Sulfotelmatobacter sp. | reverse complement strand
CGTCGGGATTTCATTGGTGTTTTCGCTCTCTTCACGCCAGCAGCGGGGCCAATCGCGTTCCCAGATATTCATCCATGCTATCTGGCGTGCCCTGATTCTTATCGCCATCGGTTTCCTGGTCAACGCATCACCGATCGTCGGTTTCGACATTCACACCTTCCGTTTTGAAGGCGTGACACAACGCATCGCTCTCTGCTATCTGGTTGCCGTGGCGTTGGAGCTGTGGTCTGGTCGCCGCGAGCAAGCGATCGCCTTTGCCGTTTGTGTCATCGGGTATTGGGCCATCCTGCGATTTGTACCGGTGCCCGGCTATGGCCTGCCCGGTCGTGATACTCCATTTATGGATCCCGATCGCAATCTGGCCGCCTGGTTGGACCGTAAGCTGTTCATGGGTCATTTGTACAACGGCACTCGCGATCCGGAGGGCATTCTGCACACTATCCCGGCAATCGGAACCACGCTGGCCGGTGTGCTGACTGGACATTGGCTGCGCTCTATGAAATCGTTCGCGACCAAAGCGCGGGGCATGCTTTTGATTGGCATGGTGAGCCTGTCGGCAGGCTTGCTCTGGAACCGATGGTTTCCGATTAACAAGAACCTCTGGACGAGTTCCTTTGTGCTGTTCACCACAGGAGTTGCCCTCATCTTTCTGGCATTCCTTTACTGGCTCCTTGAAATCCGCCAGTGGCGCGGAGCTTGGACTGTGCCGATATTAGTTTTGGGGATGAACGCAATTGTAGCGTTCGTTGCCGACTCAGTAGTGTACGGACCGGGATACTCCTTCACGGCAAAAGGCCCGAGCGGGGCCAGCATGAGCTGGCACGACGCCGCGCAAGCCTATCTTGAGTCCTTTGGACTGAGCACGCCCACCGCCTCGCTAATCTACTCTCTGGCGGCCCTGTCGTTCTGCTGGGTTCTGCTTTGGCCTCTCTGGCGGAAAAGAGTCTTCATCAAGGTCTGATGGTGCTGGCCCGCGACGCTGAGACGAAGCTTCTGGTGTAGTGTCCAACATATAAATGGACAATCGAAACAGGGTGCAATGTGCTGCCCCTCCAGTAGTTCCATCGCAATGAAAGTTCGCCCATCGGATTCGTCGATTTCGTAGATCGTGCAGATGTTCGGATGATTCAATGATGACGCAGCTTTGGCTTCCCGCTGGAAGCGGCTAAGAGCCTGTGGATCATTGGCGAGATCATCGGGGAGGAATTTGAGCGCAACGTGGCGACCCAGCTTCAGGTCTTCGGCTTCGTATACGACACCCATCCCTCCACCGCCGATCTTACGAAGGATGCGGTAATGGGAAACCGTCTGCCCCACGGGTCCATTAGGGCCTTGCGGCCCGCGAAAAGCTCATGAAAATAGCTCCCGAGTCAGAGAGAATAGTACAAGGTTCGGAGCGGCGAGATCGACCCAACAATAGAGAAGTCGAGGCTGACCACGTGTCTGATCCGGAGCGTGCATGGTTGAGCGAATAAATGGGCGTTGTTGCTCCCCTGTGGGGAGCAGCGACAGCCCGCGACCCAGTTTAATGTAACTTTGCGCCACGCTCTCCGCTCCCGCCAGGAGGAATTTCATGGCTTATCGAAATCGCGGGAATTGACGTGCATAAGAAGATGCTGGCCGTGGTTGTGGCCGAGGTCGAAGGGGAGTACCAGTTTGAGCGGCGCCGTTTTGGTAGCAACCCGGAGCAGCTGCGACGGCTAGCGGAATGGCTACTGGAGGAGCAGGTCGAGGAAGTAGTAATGGAATCGACCGCGCAATATTGGAGACCAATCTGGGAAGTACTGGAGCGCTACTGGAAGCCGATCAGCGAAAAACGGGAAGGTGGCGGCCCGATGAGGGGAGCACTCCATCTGGCGCAGGCATTGTCGAATCGCGGGCGACGCGGGCGCAAGCGGGATTTTCCCGACGCGGAACGACTGGTGAGGCGATTGGTGGCCCAGGAACTGGTCTTGAGCTTTGTGCCGGATGCCGAACAGCGTCTCTGGCGCAGCGTGATGCGCGGAAAGTACCAATTGACGTGCCATCATGCCCGATTGCAGAACCGACTGGAGGCTCTGTTGGAAGAGGCCCATATTAAGTTGTCCAGCCTGGTCTCGGATCTACTGGGTGCTAGTGCACGGCGAATGTTGCAGGCGCTCGCCGAGGGGGAAACCAACCCCGCGGCTCTGGCGGCGTTAGCCGATCAGCGCTTGCGCGCCACGTCGGCACAGTTATGCGACGCGCTGGGCGCTTGCACCGAGCTCAACCCCGTCTACCGCCGCCTGCTGAAAATGACGCTGGAGAAGTTGCAATTCCTCGAACAGCAGATCCGTAAGCTCGAACAGGAGATGGCAAGTCTGCTCCGTCCCCATCAGGATGCGGTCGAGCGGCTGGCGGCGGTACCCGGTTTGGGAGCGGACTCGGCGCAACAGATCATCGCCGAAGTAGGGGCCAAGGCAGCGACCTTTCCTTCGGCCAAGGCGCTCTCCTCCTGGGTTGGGGCGTGCCCTGGCGATGATGAGAGCGCGGGCGTGTCCAAGAGCCACCGCTCACCGAAAGGCAACCGCCATATGCGGCGGATTCTCAATCAATCTGCCAACGCTGCCGTCAAACACAAAGGAAGCATGTTCGAAATCGTGTACCGCCGCCTGGTGCCTCGCCTGGACACAATCAATCCATCGGCGCAATTGGCCATCGGCTTTGTCGACTTATCTGGCTGATCCTGCACCAGGGAGTTCACTACGAGGAACCGGGCCCGGCGGTGAGTCGAAACTCCAGGCAACGCCGCACCGCGAAGATGATCCGAGAACTGCGACTCCTCGGCTACCGGATCGAACCGGCGACCGCCCAATCAAACAATCCCGCATGAACAGTCGAGATTTTCGACCCGGTTGGGAAGGCGTAGCCATTGGCGGGAAAATGTTATGCCGCAATCGCGGGCGGGTCAACGAGGGCGAAAAACCGTTGCCAAAATATGTCACTGCCTTTGTTTTCTTGGGCTTGTTAGGTGGTGGTCAGAAAAGCGTTCGCCGCAGTCCGGATTGTTCTGGGTGTCTCTTCCCCGTCCCTTCACGGTTTCTTCGGGTGCTCGCAAGGTAGCCTGCGGGTATACCTTCTGGCACGTTCAATGGATGTTCATTGCCTCGAAGAGCGGAGCAGCAATAACAGTCATTCGGGCAAAACCGTGGAGTGCTTCTGTTGAGGCAGAGGACCGATCCCCAGACTCGTGATGATCTCAGGTGCAGGCTCCTCGAAATACAGTTGTGCCGACCATGCCCGGCGATTATTAAACAGCCAAAGACCAAAACAGCCACTAACCAGAAGTAGAACCATACAAATAGTTCGCGTCGGCGAGCCGAGCGCCGGAAGCTCAATCTCTGAGCATGTCAGTCCGAACACAACCAGCAAAACAAGGGCACACCCGAACAAAACAAGGATGTGAACTTTTCCGGGCAGCCACGAGCAAGTGAACGGAACTTTGTAAAAATTGATCAGTCCAATTTCTACAAACAACCAGCCAACAAGAGCAAGAACAACGAGATGGATGGCGACGTAATGCAAAGGTCGCAATCGGATCGACAGCAATGCTGCAACCGCCCAACTAGGAGCGACAGCCAGCAACAACAACGTAGATCGAGTTGCAACAACGTATTTCTCTGTTGGGGACAGGTGGGTGGTTTGCAATACCCAATTAGCTGTCAGGGAAATCGGCAGTAAGAAGATACCCCTGAGTCCTAGCACGGCGAGACTCAGAATTATGAAAGTGGAAGCAAGGAAATCTGAAGTCACTAGCAGGGGCGCTTGACTCGACAACTCGATACGCAACCACGGAAGAGCCATGGAAAGAATCAGAGCCGCATAGAACGCGAACGCGAGTCGATGTTGACGGCTGCGTACTATGGAGCGGAAGCTGAAGAGCACAACCGCAGTTTGAAGAGGATTGCCAAAACGCGGCGTCCAATGTAGACCGTGCGCTGCGGGCACCAAATCGGGCTCCTCAAGCGTCTTCCGCATGGTTGCGAGATAGCATAAAACCAACGAAACAATGGCTCCGGTTACCGTTAACCCAAGACTGATCCACGCTCTCCGCGCCAGCCACGAAAGCTCTACAGGTATTGATCCATTCAATTGATTAAATAGGGCGAAAAACCAAAAAGATGGCGACCACGTCACCCAATGATTTTCAGCAGTTCCTATGCCAGTCCGGGATGTAATGGTTGGCTGAAGGAAGTAGACGGCAAGAAAAGCACAGAAGCAAGCGATCTGCAAGAACGCCGATAGAACCAAGAACACTCGGCGCGGGAATATCAAGCTGGTGAGTCCCTGAATCGCGAGTACGGAACCGTAAAGGAATACACCAATTCCTATCATTGTGAGCCAGTAAGCTCCTAACGCTTGAAACACTCCCCAACCCGACTGGCGGTGAGCCCCGATGAATAAGGGCCATGCTATACCTGAAGCAAAGTTGAGCGTGACAACCGCGAGACCTAGAAGCGAAGTCGAAGCGGCAATTTTGGCAAATAAGATTATGCTTGGTGCTATTGGAAGCGGTGACAGCACCATCACATCACGCCTGTCGGGAAACGTGGAATCCCAGCCTACAATGGCGACCAACCCGACTAGCAGCATGGTGCCAGAGATAAGGTTCTGTTCTCCGCGCCATGCGAATTCGAGATACTCATTTGCTGCTAACCTATCGACCGAGAACAGCAAACCGAGAGCACCAATGAGACTAATAAACACCAGCACGCTCGCAAACTGTCCGAGAAATCTGGGAATATCTGCATGAACGGATAGTGCCTCAAGATCGATGACGCGCAAAAAAAATTGCCGATACAGGATGCGGAATTCGAGCGGCAATAAATCGCTTAATTTACGCATGGATTAAATCCGCGATCTGCCGCGACATTTCCTCGCTATCTTGCTCAACCACCAGTTGGGAAAAGATGTCTTCGAGCGTGGGCGCTGCCATCAGTGAACGAAGGTTTTCAATCGAGTCGTCGGCAACGACCTTTCCCCGGTGCAAGATCACAACGTGCGAGCATACGCGCTCCACAGTGTCGAGTTCATGACAGCTATACACCACAACCTTGCCTCGCGCAGCAAGTTCCTGAATCAGGCTGCGCAGAATCAGAGCCGATCCCACGTCTAATCCTGAAAACGGTTCGTCGAGGAGAACCAGTTCAGGATTGTGCATGATCGCTGCCGCGATCAAAATCTTCTGCCGCATCCCTTTCGAATAGCCAGCAATGGATGCGTGCCGATCATCGTAAAGTGCCAGCATTCGCAGGAGTCCATCGATGCGTTCATTAGCCTCACGCTGAGGCAAACTTCGTAATTGAGACACCATCGTCAGATATTCCAACCCGGAAAGATGGTGGTAAAGGTATGGCTCCTCCGGCACATAGCCCATTCGCCGTTTGTAGCCGATCAGATCATCTTGAATGGGCTTTCCTTGGAAGAGGACTTGACCTAACGTCATTTCAATCAAGCCAGCGACGATCTTCATCGTGGTCGTTTTGCCCGATCCGTTCGGCCCTAGATACCCCGTGACCTCACCGGGTCTGGCAAGAAAGCCCACGTCATTGACTACTGGAAAGCCAGAGTAGTATTTGCAGATGCCGCGCAATTCAAGCATGGCAAAAGCCCTTTTATTTCAGGAACGATACCACAAGTTATAGACACCGGACGCTGCCCGATGTGCCAAGGTGTTCTACCGAGAATGGCACGGCTACAAAGATATTCCGAAGCTGGGCTCTCAAGCACGAGTTGACCACCACAGAAGCGCAATAAACAAGACTTGCATCGGAGTCCTCAACCAAAGAGGCGTAGGCGGTTTACCGCGAAGCGTGACGCCTTTTTTTGCCGCGTTCACGTTGGCGATAAACATTCCGACGAGGAGCGCGATCAAGCACATGCCCGCCAGCCTGCGAAATTGTGGGAGAATCAGCCCTACTGCGCCGAGCAGTTCCAAAACACCCGTGACGTAGACAATCACCAGCGGACGCGGGAAATGTGCGGGAATCATTCGCGCCAGATC
>JASHRE010000118.1 GCA_030037515.1 Candidatus Sulfotelmatobacter sp. | reverse complement strand
GGTAAACCACCTCGACGAGCGCGAGCTTGCCGACGTGATTTACGAATTCGGAGAGGAAAGGAGGTCGCGGAGAATCGCCAGAGCCATTTGCCGGTCGCGGCCGATACGGACTACCGCACAACTTGCGGAAGTGATATCAGCCGCGGCCCGGCCAATGAATAAGGAAGAAAGGCGAATTCATCCCGCGACGCGAACTTTCCAGGCTCTTCGAATCTTCGTAAACCGTGAATTGGACGATCTGCGGGCGCTGCTGGAAGCGGCGCCGCGGATCCTGAAGCCGGGTGGAAGGATTGTGGTGATCAGTTTTCACTCGCTCGAAGACCGCATGGTAAAGGATGCCTTTCGCGACGGCGAGAAAAAGTACAAGTACTACCAGGTGCTGGCCAAAAAACCGGTCACAGCATCGGAAGAGGAGATCGATCGCAATCCGCGGGCGCGCAGTGCGAAATTGCGAGCCGCGGAGAGACTTTGATACTGCCGAGCTTCGCTCGGCCGGATCCCTTGACTTCGCTCGGGACAGGCTTCGCCGCACCCGTCCCACAGGAGTCGAAAACAGTTTAGCTCCGGAAAACCTGCTGGAGCTCCCGGCATTGGCTGTCATGGCAGTGCCGGGCCCGGAGATCAGGTTTACAGGCGGACGCAGATCCGCTGGGTCGGGAGGAAAAGCGGCGTCGGACCTCGAACGTCAGACCTCAGCAACCGGACGAAGCCGAGGATCGAGATCGAATTTTGGGTTCCGTGGTAGGAATCCACTTTGAGGTTGGCGGGAATGTACACGGGCACAATCATTACAGACTTGATGGCAGCGGTGGATCGGGCGCAGCGGCGGGTGCTGGAAAACCGAATCGCCGAGGATCGAGAACTGCACGAGATGTTCGACATGCGGATTCCGGTCACTGAAGGCGACGGACTTCTCCTGGGGGCGGCATAAATGGCGGCAGCGGCGGCAATGATGCAGGGAACCTATGCGGCGGAAGAACGGCGTCGGTTTTGGGCGGGTACGCCGGAGATATATTTCGCCAAGAACATCGACAATTCGCGCCTGGTCCGAGTCGAAGATCCGCGCCGCAATCGCGAGATGAAGCAATTCGGGACTGCGCTGGCCTGTCTGTTTCTGCTCGTATTCACCTATGCGTGGCAGCATTTCAAAGCGATCGAATATGGATATCGCATCGAATCCTCGAAACGTGAGTTGACCTCCCTTTCGGAGATGAATGGCGCCCTACGCACCGAGCTTGCGTCGCTGCGCGATCCCGAACGAATTGACGTGCTGGCACGCCGCATGGGGCTGGTCCCGCCCGAGCCGGGACAGGTCATGCGCATGGATACAACGACCGACGGTGAGGGTTCGGTGATGGCCAGCGCTGCGCCGGTGATGGTGGTCGAAGGACAGTAGAGATTGTATGGATCCGGGGCCAGACCCGGACGCGGCGAGATCGTTGTCATTCCGAGTGCAACGACGAATCTCGGTTCGGCGCGGGCAGAAACCCAAGTCCCCCGCTGGGCTCGGGATGACAACTCACAGCTTGCCAGGATTTTTGCAAGGCGGCCCGATTATCGAGGCCGCCACAGGGGCCGCCACATTTGTCTGATCGAATGACCGACGACTACGACCGACGACGGTTTTGATGGCGTCCTTCGATTCTACTCTCGCCCGCAACTCCCGCCTGTACCTGCTGGCTGCCATGCTTGTTTTCTGGTGCGTGGCGATTTGCGCGCGACTCGTCTATCTGCAGATTTTCTGTTACGGCTCATTCGTCAAACAGGCGGAACACCAGCAACAGCGCGCAATTCCCCTGGCGGCAAAGCGCGGAGTCATCTATGACCGCGCAGGACGCGAACTGGCCATGTCGGTGATGGTTGATTCCGCCTTCGCGGTTCCGACCGAAGTCAAAGACCTTCCCACAGCCATTTCGTTGATCTCGCGCATCACCGGGGAGGATGCTCACGTGGTGCTGGCCGATTGCCGCGCCCACAAGACATTCTGCTGGGTCGCGCGCAAGGCCGACGACGAAACCATTGAACGCATCAAGTCGCTCAACCTACAAGGCATTCATTTTCAGAAGGAGCCGAAGCGCTTTTACCCGGCGCGCGAATTGGCCGCGCAGGTGCTGGGTTCGGTGGGAATGGAAGATACCGGGCAGAGCGGCATCGAGCACGAATTCGAGGAGGAATTGAGCGGCCGTCCGGGGAAAATGTTTATCTCGGTCGACGCGCGCCGGCAGTGGTTTTCCGATATCGAAACGCAACCGGAGCCAGGTGAAAACATCGTCCTGACGATCGACAAGAATATTCAGTACATCGCGGAGAAAGAACTCGATCAGGCGATGCACGATACACAGGCGATCGCCGGGACTGTGATCGTGGAAAATCCGCGCACCGGCGAGATTCTTGCGCTGGCGAATCGGCCGACGTTCAATCCCAACCGGCGCAAGCAGATCACGCCGGCGGCGCTGACCAATCGCGCCGTGAGCGACATCTACGAGCCGGGATCGACATTCAAGCTGGTGACCATCTCGGCAGCACTTGACGAAAAGCTTACGAATCCCGACGAGATCTTCGATTGCCAGATGGGGGCGATCGTCTACAACGGCATGCGGATTCGCGACTCGAAGCCGCACGGATTGCTGCCGGTGTGGGGAGTGCTGGCGGAATCAAGTGATGTGGGCGCGATCAAGATCGCGCTGCGGCTCGGCGACGAGCGATTCTACAAATACATCCGTGCGTATGGCTTCGGGCAGCAAACGGGAATTGAACTTCCCGGTGAAACGCGGGGAATGACAAAGCCTCCCAGCCGCTGGTCGAAAGTCTCGATCGCCGCGATCTCCATGGGACAGGAGATTGGTATCTCGCCGATCCAATTGGCGGGACTGATTTCGACTTTCGCAAATGACGGCGTCTGGGTCGCGCCCCGAATCGTGGCCGGAACAGCTCGGCCAAATGCCGGGTTACAGACGGTGGCGTTTCACCCCGGGCCTTCGCATCGGGTGATCTCTTCATTCACCGCGGCCGAAATGCGCGCGATGATGCAGAAAGTCGTCCTCGAAGGCACCGGACGGAAAGCGATTCTCGAAGGTTATTCAGCCGCGGGCAAAACTGGAACCGCTCAGGAAGTCGATCCCGTGACGGGGGCGTATTCGAAGACCAAATATGTGGGTTCATTTGCCGGGTTCGCACCGGTCAACAATCCGGAAGTTGTGGTCGCGGTGATTCTCGATTCTGCCGTCGGGTTGCATCAAGGCGGCCAAGTCTCGGCCCCTGTATTTCATCGCATTGCGCAGCAGGTGCTTGAATATCTGCACGTGCCGCACGATCTGCCGCTTTCACCCAGGCACCAGTTGCTGCTGGCGCAGTCGAAACTGAAAGACAACGATCTGGAGGAGGGAACGCCGGACCATCCCGGGGAACCGCTGGAAGTTGCGGACGCGGCTGATCCCGCTGCACCGAAGTCTTCCGATGTGGCGCACGCCCCGTTGCCCGCGAACGCCGAACCGGGAACCAAGGTGGTGCAGGCGGCGATGCGGGAGACGCTGCCGAATAAAGCTTCATCCGTTGCGCCAAATCAAGCCCGCGTTGCGGAACCGCCACCGCCGAAAGCCCCGCCTGAACCAAAACTTCCTTCCGCCGGCACTGTGGTTCTCGATGTCGAGCAGGGGGGAATCGAAGTTCCGTCATTCTCCGGAAAGACCGTCCGCAAAGCGCTCGAAGCCGCGCAGGACGCCGGGCTCGAGCTCGAAGTTGTAGGCAGCGGTGTCGCCCACCAGCAGACTCCAGCCGCAGGAACGCGCGTGCCCCAAGGCTCGAGCGTGACAGTCCATTTCGGCCCGTAAATGACGGTCTACCGCCAAGCATGCCGAGAGAAGATACGTTTCCATGGGCGTCGTTGGCGTACTCGGCGGTAAGCGTGTTCCGGTTTGACCCGCCGAAAAAGCGCATGTTACGGTAATCAGTCAGGCATCTCCAGGCTGACCAGGCTGCTCTGATTGAGGTCTCGCTTGACCGCTGTTGAGGCATCTACACGCGAAAATCCCGCTACTCCGGCCATCCGAAAAACAGCGTTGAACGCCGTCCATCGCCAGATGGGCGCGAAGATGGTCGAGTTCAACGGCTGGGAGATGCCAGTCGAATATCCGGCCGCGATCGGCTGCGGAATCATAAACGAGCACATGGCTGTGCGCACGGGCGTCGGCATTTTCGATGTCAGCCACATGGGCGACATCCGCCTCGCCGGGCCACAGGCGCTGGCCGCCGTGCAGCACATTTCGATGAACGACGCCTCGCGCCTCGCCGTTTGGCAGGCGCAATACTCGGCAATGCTCTATCCGAATGGCACGTTTGTCGATGATGTAATCGTGCATCGCCTTGCCGAAAACGAGTACCTGCTTGTCATCAACGCGGGCACGCGGGAAAAAGATTTCAGCTGGGTGCGCGACAACACGCGCCAGTTCGACTGCGCGGTCGATAATTTGTCCGACGATTTCACGCAGATCGCCATTCAGGGGCCGAAAGCGGTTGATCTGCTGCAGAAGCTGACGGACGCGGATCTCAGTAAGGTGAAGTTCTACTGGGTTTCGCGCGGCACCATCCGGCTAGGGGAAAAATCAGTCCGGCGATGTCTCAGCAACGTTCTTATTGGCCGCACCGGCTACACCGCAGAAGACGGATTCGAGGTTTATGTTCCTTCCGATGAGGCGACGAGTGCTTGGGTATGGAATCGCATCCTGGAAGCCGGTAAGGAATTCGGCGTTGTCCCGTGCGGATTGGGCGCGCGCAACACGCTTCGTCTCGAAGGCAAGCTTCCACTCTACGGTCACGAAATTTCCGATACCATAAACGTTTGGGAAGCGGGGCTGGACCGATTCTGCAGGATGGAGAAGCCGGAGTTCATCGGCAAGGCCGCGCTAGAGCAGGCGAGGGCGGCTGGCATCAAGCGAACGCTCGTGGGATTGGAGATGACCGAGCGCGGCATCGCACGAGACGACTACAAGGTGCTGGATCGGAGTGGGCGCGAAATCGGATATGTGACCAGCGGGTCTCCGGCGCCGTTTTTGAAAAAAAACATTGCTCTGGCGTACGTACCGGTGGAATTCGGCGCTGTGGGCACGGCATTGAGAGTACAAATCCGGGGACAGGGCGCGGGAGCAGCGGTGGTGCTCACGCCCTTTTATAAGCGGCCAAGGAAATAGAGCGCTGGGCCCGGAGAGGACCAGCAAGCGAACGGCGGCCCGGGCAGTGAAAAAGTAGACTGAGGATGATCTGCCTGTGTTTTTGGGCCGTCGGATTGAGAATGTTGATCAGGTCGAGATCGATGGTGATCGGCCCATCCGCATTGCCTTTGTTGCAAGATCGCAAGGGCACGGCCGGATTTTAGAATTGTTAGAGTTGGCCAGGACCGCTAGGAGCTAGACACGTTTATGGCTTATCCGACAGATCGCAAATACACCAAAGAGCACGAGTGGATTCAGGTCAACGGTTCTTCGGCCATCATCGGCATCACCGACTATGCTCAGCAATCGCTCGGCGATATTGTGTTCGTTGAGGCGCCGAAAGTCGGCACGGAACTTACGGCTGGCAAGGCTTTCGGCACGGTTGAATCCGTGAAGGC
>JASHRE010000117.1 GCA_030037515.1 Candidatus Sulfotelmatobacter sp. | reverse complement strand
CGCCGCTCTGCGCGGAATCAAGCCGCAAGCCGACGGCAGCGTGGAAATCGGAGTTCTAACCTCGATTCGATCGATTGAGCGCTCGGAACTTCTGTGCCAGCACTTCCCCGTTCTAAGTGAGGCGGCGAATACAGTGGCTTCGCCCACCCTGCGCAACATGGGTACGATCGGCGGCAACATCTGCCTCGACACGCGCTGCCTCTGGTACAACCAGTCGCTTACCTGGCGTAAAGGATGCGGATTCTGCATCAAGAAAGACGGCGATCTCTGCCACGTGGCTCCCGGTGGAACGAAGTGCTGGGCGGCTTTTTCCGGCGACACGCCCCCTGCCCTGCTCTGCCTGCGGGCAGAAATCGAGATCGTCAGCGCAGGCGGAACACGCCGGATTCTTCTCGAGGATTTCTACACTGGCCTCGGTGACAGTTATCGAAACCTTCAAGCCAACGAACTGGTCACGCGCATTTTCCTGCCGGGGTCGACGGCAGGCTATCGCGGAGTGTACCGTAAGCTTCGCGTGCGCGGATCCATCGATTATCCGCTGGCGGGGGTTGCCGTCGCGATAAAGCGAACGAACGGTCATGTCGAAGACGCGCGGATTGCCATGACTGCCGTGAATCCCGCGCCCATGCTCGTGGCGAATGCATCGGAACTGCTCGCGGGAAAAAAACCCGACGAAGCTCTCGCGGAAACTGTGGGCCACATGGCGGCGCGAATTTCCAAGCCGTTGACAACTTCCGCCCTCACTCCGGAGTATCGTCGCGAAATGATTCGCGTCTTGACAAAGCGCGCGATTCTGGCTGCGGCGGAGTTGACCTGAATTCACACTTCTCCAGATAGGGCCAAATATCACCGGGCACAGGTCAATCTTGGCGGCGCGAAAGCACCAATCGAAGATCCGCTCATGGCAGGATTTGTGGCGCGGCTCGACGAGTTCAGTGCGCTCGCCGGACGCAGCTCGGGACTTCTCTGGCGCCCACAAACGTCGGAGGGAAGTTCGACCTACTTTCGGCTCTACCGGCTATCGCGTCAACAGCAAGTCGTGGTTTGAAAAGTTCGCGGGAATCTCTATGGCGTCGTGGTGGGTTCCGGCGCGACAAACAGGTGTTTGAACGGGATGAACAATATCAGGGCCGGATCGACTGGTCGTCGTTTGCACCGTGCCCGGCAGGCTAGCAAATGGACTCATCTCCGATAAGGCCATCAGGTCTGGTATGCTTCGTTGGCTGCGGGCTAACAATTGTTGATCGCCGACGACTACCCGCTGATCCCTGACTTGCATGATCACTGACTGCCACATTCACATCCAGCCCATTGAGATGTTCAAGCCGCACGCGTTGGAACTGATGAAGCAAAAACGGCCGAACTTCGAGGAGATCATTGAATTCTGCCGTTCGCCGAAAGCCTTTCTGAAATTTCTCGATGCGGCGGGCGTCGACCGCGCCATGTTGATCAACTATGTGGCGCCGGAAGTGATCGGTTTCACCGGCGGCGTGAATCCGTTTGTGGCCGAGTATGTGAAGGAAAATCCCAAACGGCTGCTCTCCTGTGGGAGCCTGCATCCGCGGCACACCACGAACGTTTTGGCGGATGTGGAGCAGATTTTGCGGCTAGGGATCCAGATGATTAAGATTCATCCGCCGCATCAGTTGCTTTATCCGAACGACTACCTGGCTGGCGCCAAAGAATTGGAAATCATTTATCGCGCTGCGGAGGCCAACGGCGTACCGGTTATGTTTCACACCGGGACATCAATATTTCCCGGCGCGCGGAATAAATACGGAGATCCGATCTATGTCGACGATGTTGCCGTAGATTTTCCAAAGCTGAAAATCCTGCTGGCGCACGGCGGCCGTCCCTTGTGGATGCAGACCGCATTCTTTCTGGTGCGGCGGCATCCGAACGTCTATCTCGACATTAGCGGAATTCCGCCGAAGACGCTACTCAAGTATTTTCCTCGGCTGGAAGAGATCGCCCACAAGACCTTGTTCGGCACGGATTGGCCCGGGCCCGGCGTACCCGACATCAAAAAGAATCTTGATGAATTTCGCGCACTTCCGTTGAGCCATGCCGTGCAACACCAAATTCTGAGCAAGACTGCACTGACCATGTGGCCCGCGTGATTCGGGCGCCTCTTTTCGGTTGCACCCGCAGCGGTCGCATCCCACAAAATGCCTTCGGGTGGAAGTGATCCGCAGTTTCGGGTATAAGGAAATTGGTGTCTCCCGCGCTCTTTGACCGAAACAAAGCATCTAACGACTGGCTAAGCGAGGAACCGACTTCATGGCGAGCCCGACCACAACTCATCCCCCGAAGGGGCTCGAGGGCGTCGTAGCCACGACCTCACGAATCTGCTTCATCGACGGCGACCGTGGTGTCCTGGCCTACCGCGGCATCGACATTCACGAACTGGCGCGACGTTCGAATTTCGAAGAGACCTGCTACCTGTCGTGGTTTGGAAAGCTGCCCACGCACCGCGAACTTCACCAACTGCGTGATCAGCTGGCGGAAGAGCGCAAGCTCGACGCGTCAATCATCGCACTGCTGCGCGCCGCTCCGCGTCACGCCCTTCCCATGGATGTTCTGCGAACGGCCGTGTCGGCGCTCTCTTTTTACGATCCGCAGGAAAAAAACAACGAGCGCACCGCCAACATCGACAAAGCGATTCGACTCACATCGCAGATTGCGATGATTGTCGCGACATATGATCGCATCCGCAAAGGCCTGCAGCTGGTCGAGCCGGACCGGTCGCGCTCGCACGCGGCGAATTTCCTGCTCATGCTAAATGGCAGGAGCCCCAGCGTCACTGCCGAGCGAGCGCTCGATATCGCGCTCATCCTGCATGCCGACCATGAACTCAACGCTTCCACGTTTGCGGCGCGGGTCACCGCCGCAACTCTCTCCGATATGCACTCGGCGATCACGTCCGCAATCGGCGCATTAAAAGGACCGCTGCATGGTGGCGCCAACGAAGCGGTTTTTCATGTTCTCCAGGCCATTGACGCGTCCGGCGCCGATCCGGTGGGTTACGTAAAGGAGATGCTGGCGCAAAAAAAGAAAATTCCGGGATTCGGCCATCGCGTCTATCACACCGAGGATCCGCGTGCGACCCACCTGCGAGCGATGTCACGCGAACTGGGCGATTCCAGCGGGCAGGGCAAGTGGTTTGAAATTTCCCACAAGATTGAAGAGTTTCTGAAAGCAGAAAAAAAACTGAATGCGAACGTCGATTTTTATTCGGCGTCGACGTATCACACGTTGGGTATCGACGTCGATCTATTTACTCCCGTCTTCGCCGTCTCACGCATCAGCGGCTGGACGGCTCATGTGATCGAGCAACTCGATGACAATCGCCTGATTCGTCCCCGCGCGGACTATCTCGGCCCAAAATATCCCGCGCCGTACATCCCGATCGACCAAAGATAATTCAGGGACAGCCGCCAAGCTCCGCGGCACCGATTTTGGCGTCGTGACCTGGTGTCCGGTCAGACCGCCTCCTGTAGTGACCGCCGCCTCGGCCGTCCGATCGAGCAAACCAAGTTCGGATTTGGTAATAGGAGGGGATTGTTGTCGACCCAGACCGGTGAAATGACGACCACCATTTCGCCCCAACTGGGGATCGGAAAGAATGGTGAAAGCCAATGAAACCAGAACGGCTAGCGGGAGTTTACTGAACGAGATTCAGAAACGGTTCTAACAATCTCGGTAAGTTGTTAAACTGCCTTGAGTTCCGGTATCGCGCTCGCCGCACTTCGTGTATTACCCTTTGCCTAATCAGGCACCCCGTTTCTTTTCTGCGTTCGTTTCCGCGAAAGATGTGGCAACTTGAGCGAGAACGCTTTGCTGACAAGCGATTACGACGTGGCGGCCAACGTGGGTAATACACGGTCCTCCCCGCAACTGCCATGGATTAACAACGTTGCGGCGCTTTTTGCGCAATTCCCGGTAAACTCCCG
>JASHRE010000008.1 GCA_030037515.1 Candidatus Sulfotelmatobacter sp. | reverse complement strand
CGCAAGGGTTCTTGCCTTGCTTCTTGCGGACCGGCGGGGTCTCGATGCCATGGTCGACGGCGTTGCGGATCATGTGCAACAGGGCGTCTTTCAAGTGCTCCAGCACGGTGGCGTCAACTTCGACTTCTTCTCCGACCACTTCAACCCGCGCCAGCTTGCTGTGACTATTGGCCAGATCCCGAACGGCGCGCAGGTTTTGACGGAGCATGGCGCCGATCGGAATCATGCGGATTCGCATCACCTCATCCTGCAGATCTCGGAAAAGACGCTCGGTCTCGCTTTGCATCTCCAGGATTTCGCGGCCTGACTCGAGGTCGAGTTTTTCGATCATGCGCCGCAGACGCCCTTGTGCGATGACGATTTCTCCCGTCAAATTCAGCATGCGATCAAGCTTGTCGATGTCGGTGCGCAATGTGCGATTGGTGATGCCGGGTGTCGGACTCACCGGGGCGGCCGCCCGGGAGCCATCTCCTTTTGCACTTGGCGCAACCACCCGCTTGGATCTTGCGGCCACCTCCCCGGCAATCTGCTTTCGAAGCTGCTGTTGTTCCGGAGTAAGTTTGGGGTTTCTGGCTGTCGTGGCGCCCACCAAGGCTCGGAGCTCATCGACCGCCTTCAACAGAAGCGAGATCACTTCGGCGGTGATGTCGGCATTTTGTTCCCGAAGAACGTCCAGCAAATCCTCGGTAGCATGGGCGAAGCCTTTCAGATCGTCGAATTCGAGCGAGGTGGCGTTTCCTTTGAGGGTGTGTGCCACGCGGAAAATATCGTCGAGCAGTTCCACTCCGCCGGAATTGGATTCTATGGCGAGCAGAGACTGCTCCATGAGATCCAGGCCCTCCTGGGTCTCAGCAACGAATGACGTCAGAACCGCGTCGCGATCAAAATCCATCGACTTTCTATCCCGAGCCTTTCTTTTTTGAACCGCTTCCTTGCCAGCTTCTGAAGGCGAGAATTGCAGCCGCAAAACGGGCTATTGGGGATCGGCAAAATCTCGAATCTGCGTGATCCCGTCTTGAGTATGAAAGATCAATTTTCGCCCGTGCTTTCCCGAGACATCTTTCGCCACCAATCGAATGCCGGCGTTGCGCAGGAATTCTTCTGCCAATTGGGCGTTTCTGGTTCCGACCGATTGCAGAGGATTGGCGGCAAAAGCGCTGGAGCCACCGAAAACTTTGGCTTGCAAATTCTTAACATCGCATCCGAGCGCGATGAGTTCGTTGAGCAGAGCCGGGTTGGCGACATTTCCATAGCGCAATCGGTTCGGCCCGCTGTCATCTCCTTCGGGCAGCAGATAGTGGTTCATCCCTCCGATTTTCTTGCGGCTATCCCAGAGACACAGTGCGGCGCACGATCCGAGGATCGTGGTGATGACGGCCGGTTCCCGGGAGACAAATATTTGTCCCGGATACAAGAAATGCTTGGGCGTAGCCGTCGCTTTTTCGTCGTGTTCAAACCCCTTCATGACTTCCGCAGGAAGCGCCGCCGGGTTGAATTTCTCAACGTTCCCGCTCATCCTTGTCTCCTCACTTGGGGTCTCGCCGCGCGATCACGCATTCGCGTTTGCACTCCGTTCAAACAGGCATCTGCCGGCCTCGGTGGAAAGCAACTTCACAAGCTTGATATCCGCTTCATCAAAGCCGAGCTTTTGCGGCAGCAACCTCAACATCACCAGGACCGCGACGATACGTCCGTGCAAGCAGATTGGAACGAACGCGCGCAGCGGCCGATTTTCATGATTGCCCTGCCCGTCGTGTGCCACCTGGGCAACGTGTAACTCTCCTTGCAGGACCCGGTGCAGCGCCGCTTGATCAAACGCCTTGAGCGTCTTATGCCGTTGGGGGTCGATGCCGAAGGACCACAACAGCCCGTTGTTTTCCTGCTCGTTTCCGTCAGAGACGGTGAACAAACCGATTTCTTCGCAACCCAGGAGGTTGGTGACAATTTCGCGGATGGCTTCGATCGCATCGGCCTGATCCACGCTCTCACGAAGCCGTTTCTGCGCGGCCTCCAGCCGGGGATCGTCTTCCCGTTTTTTCATTTTCCAAGAGCTGGCTGTCATCTGCTGGTCCTTATGGCATCGGATCCGGCTCGTTCTGACTTCTTGTGTGGCACTTATTCCCCCAAATAGCTTTGCAGTAATTTGACGAGTTCCTCGCCGTTGACCGGCTTGGTGAGGTAATCGTTGCAGCCGCTTTGAAATCCGGCTTCCATGTAGTCTTCTTCGCCACGAGTTGTGAGCAGGACGATCGGTGTCTCTCGAGTTGTCGCTTGCTGACGCATTTTCTTGCAGGCTTCGAAACCGTTCATGCGCGGCATCACAACGTCCATGAGAACCAGATCCGGATGCTCGTCATTCGCCTTGGTCACTGCCTCCAAACCGTCCGACGCGGTTACGCACCGATAGCTGGTGCGCTTTTCCAGAATCGCGCGCTCCATCATCAAGGCCGTCTTGGAGTCGTCGACTAAGAGAATCTTCTTGGCTGCCATCGTTCCCCCGAATGCGGCAAGTGGTGCGGGCTAAGCTGGTTATGTAACTCCTCAACCTGACCATGAGATCTGACAGTGCCGACGATGAAAGAGTAACGTTTCATCACAAATCTCTGGAGTTACGTTGGTACTTGATCTGCAGAGCTTCGAAACGGCTTCACCGCGATCACGGGTTGATGGTGCAATCAAGATCCGCAGACGACTGCTCGAGGAAGGTTCCAGATCATCGGTTCGGGCGTGGCTACGGTTATCCGCCGCCGGAACCTGCCCGCGTGGCGATCTCACAAACCAAAAACCGAAAGAATCTTTGCTCATGCGAAACCGTTCCCTGTCCGGCAGGAAAAGAACCGGTTGATTGGCAAACTGCCGCCGGGCCGGCTCCCTCTGATCTGAAACAGAGTGATATAGGTACGGCTCGCAGCAGTTTGGTGGTGCACCGCGGGCGCAAACGCTAATTCGAGCGATCCTCGGTTCCCGGCAACACAGCGGAAAGCGAAGTTATTGGCAATTTGGCATGGGAGACAGCGCTGATGCGGAATTGCACAGCGGCAGCGGATGAGTCATGTGATGGCTGACAATCCACAAGCCCTCGGCATTGACCAAGTACACCAATTTGCGGCCGTCGTCGGAAGTGAACGCGCTAACGCCTTTGAAGGTTTTGAGAACCTTGACGTCTTTTGGGTTGGCCAGGTTGAGCAGTTCGACGGTATCGGTCGGAATCGGTGCAGGATGTTCTGGGCCTTCCGGGACGGCAGATATGGCGACGACGGAGTTGCCTTCGGGTGGCTGTGGGGGAGCCGCTGCCTTCATTTCGTCACGCTTCACCAGAACAGGTTTGTACGGATTGGTGACATCGACCAAGGCAAACGCATCCTTAGTGGGGCGATGCAGAAACAGGAAATACTTCTGGCCGCGCTTCTCAACAAACATCTGATTTACCTGGATATTGTCGAGGCGAAGGTGCCCGATCACTTTGACCAGTTCCCGGCCTTGCGAGGTTTGGGCGAGGGCACCGGATGCTGACCCGGCCAGACACAGAAACAGGGCGGTGACGAACGCAAATCGGGCCGAGGACAGATTCCAGCAAATACCCATACGCACTTGCTTTGGCCGGGGTTCGAGCATGGATCTCCAAGCCCGCCGGCTCCGGCTTGCGACAGTGGACCGTGCATTTGACCCGGCCCCTGTTTCCCCAGAGTTGGTCGAGCGACGGGTTTCAATCGCCGGGAAAGGCCAGGTCAGAACTTGCCGTTGGTTGGGATGCTCCCGGGGACTGGCTAGTTTGCTGCGATTGGACGGACCTGCAAATGCAACCACCCCAACCAATCCGGGGGGTACTCGACGACCGGGGCATGGCTGCAACGTTCAGAGCCGCGAAATACAGGGAAACAGAGCTGGTCAAACGGCACCGGGCTTCCGCGCTATTTTCCAGCGGGGCCCGCGACAAGGCCGCTAATGGTTCGCCGAATCGGTTAGGCAAATTCGAGGACCCGCGAAACAGTCTTTATTCTGCGACCGCACCCTGAGCTGCGTACCCCGGGTGGCATTCCCCGCTTAACTTCTCCGGCTGATGTCCGACGCGTCTTCGTGGCTGCTTTGGCCCATGTGCGGGAGTTGCAACGCGAATCGCGCGTGATGGTTTCAGCCTAAGAACTGTTTGAGCCTCAGCAGTTCTGTGCCTCGGCATCTGTGGCGAGCATGGCGGTGAGCTGTTAGGGGCGGGCTCGACAGGCTAAGGTTATGATAAGAAAAACTAATTATGTCCCCCATTAAAATTAGTTTGACGTCGTTTGCCGGTCCGTGTCTACTGCCTGATGGCTTGCGTATCGGTTACGGTTCCGGCAATCCTGCACCTTATTTCATTCACAGCCCAGGTCTGAAGCCACTTTCTGAAAAAAAACGAGGGATATGAGCGCCGCTCACCACCACCTCTCTGTGCACGATTTGTCGGCTCCCCCAGAACCGCCGAACCGGTATCTGTTTGGGCCCGGGCCGAGCATGGTGCATCCACGGGTGTATCAGGCGCTGTCCAAGCCGATCGTCGGTCACCTTGATCCTTATTTCATTCAGGTGATGCACGAGGTTCAGGAGTTGCTCAAGATCGCTTTCGGGAGCGGCGGGGGCTCCACGCTGGTGATTTCCGGAACGGGCAGCGCCGGCATGGAAGCCGCGGTGGCCAACTTTGTGGAGCCTGCGGCGAAGCTCGCGGTGTTCGCGAATGGGTATTTCTCCGATCGTCTCACCGAGATGGCCCGTCGCCAGGGCGCCGAGATTGTGCGCCTTGAGAAAGCGTGGGGCCAAACCTTCGCCGACGATGAAGCGTCGGAGTTCATCCGTCGCGAAAAGCCAAAAGTGGTTGCCTATGTCCATGCTGAGACGTCGACCGGAGCGCTCCAGTCGGGCCGTGCGATCTGTGCCGCCGCTCACGAAGCCGGGTCTCTGGTCATCGCCGATTGTGTCACCTCGCTCGGTGGGCTGCCGGTGGAGTTCGACCAGACCGGCATTGACGTGGCGTACAGTTGCACGCAAAAAGGACTAAGTTGCCCGCCGGGCTTGTCGCCCATGGCGTTGTCGGAGCGGGCCATGGCCTGGTTGCGCGCCCGAACCGCGCCGGCGCGCAGTTGGTATCTCGACCTCAAGCTCATCCATGACTACTCCACTGTGTCGCACCGCTATCACCACACCGCCCCCATTTCTATGTTCTACGCACTACGCGAAGCGCTGCTGATGATTAGCGAAGAGGGCATCGAAAACCGTTGGGAGCGTCATCGTAGCTGCCACCAAGTTTTCGTGCGTGAGATTGAAGGCGTGGGTCTGAGGATGCACGTCTCGTCAGCCCACCGGATTCCAACCCTCAACACAGTGCTGGTGCCGGGCGGCGTGGATGAAGGCAGGGTGCGCAAACGGCTGCTCGAGGGTCCGGGCATTGAAATCGCGGGCGGCTTCGGACCGCTGGCGGGCAAGATCTTTCGTATCGGTGTGATGGGCCCACTGGCTACGGAAGATAATCTGCAGTTCTTCCTGGCCGAGTTTAACAAGGCGTTGAGGGCGGAGGGATATTCCATCTAGCTGCCTTTCCTGACTCGGTGGGAAAAAAAACCGGCGCCGGAATCGCCGCCCGCATCTATCCGTTGCCCGCGTTGGGGCCGGGACAGCGGGCCGAGGACTGCACGCATGGCCACCAAACTCACCCTGAAATCGGTCACAACGCTGCTTGACGTTTTGCACTTCGCGGATAGTCATGGCGCAATCGCAATCCCCGAACTGGAAATCGTCATCACCTACGACTCATTGCGCGAGCAGGTTCTGGCCATGGCAAACGCATTGGCGTCCGCCGGCATTCGCCGTGTTGACCGCGTGGCGATCGCGCTGCCGAACGGACTGCCCGCCATTGTGAGCTTCCTGGCCGCATCGATCGCGGGCACGGCGGCGCCGCTCAATCCAGCTTATCCCTACGAGGAGTTTCTATTTTTCCTTCGGGACACGGAAGCCAAGTTGTTGCTGTGTCCGCCGGCCGGCGCCAACTTTGTCCGCAGCGCAGCGACCGATCTAAACATTCCCATCTTCGAGGTTGGGATGACCGACAAAGGCGTGGCTCACCTGATCAACGCCCCCTCCGGGGCGAGCGCGGTCGAGCCGACTCCGGACGATATTGCGCTCGTGCTGCACACCAGCGGCAGCACCGGACGGCCGAAGCGTGTGCCCTTGCGTCATTTCAACCTGGCGGTGTCGGCGGCCAACATCGCCAATGCCTACGCGCTCGCCGAGGAAGATGTTTCATTCTGCATCATGCCGCTGTTTCATATTCATGGCCTGATCGGGTCCGCCATGTCCACGCTGCTCTCCGGCGGCAAGCTGGTTGTTCCGACGAAGTTCAACGCGCATACGTTCTGGAAAACAGTGCGCGAACATCGCGTCACCTGGTATTCGGGAGTGCCCACCATGCACCAGGTGCTGTTGGCGCGTACCCAGCACAAGCTGCCGGAAGCGGCGACGCTGCGCTTCATCCGTTCCTGCAGCGCGCCGCTTTCCTCGGAGTTGATCCATAAAATTGAAGGCATCTTCGGTGTGCCCTTCGTCGAAGCCTACGGCATGACGGAGGCCTCGCATCAGATGACTTCGAACCCTTTGCCGCCGCGACATCGCAAGGCGGGCTCGGTGGGAGTCGGCACCGGGATTCGTATCACCGTCCTGGATAAAGACGGGAACGAGCTGGGCATGAACCAGCGCGGAGAAATTGCGATTCAAGGGGCGAGCGTGTTTCGCGGATACGAGAACAATCCCGAGGCAAATGCGCGGGCGATGACCCGAGGTTGGTTCCGCACGGGCGATGAAGGATTTCTTGACCAGGATTGCTATCTCCATCTGACCGGCCGCATGAAAGACATCATCATCCGCGGCGGAGAAAAGGTCGCGCCCCACGAAGTCGACGAGGTTTTGCTCAAGCATCCTGCGGTGGCGGCGGCTGTCACTTTCCCCTTTACTCATCCCACGTTGGGCGAAGAAGTGGCCGCCGCGGTGGTGCTGCATGACCGGCACGGCGCAACCGAAAAAGATCTCCTCACGCACTGCCGAGAATGTCTGGCGGAGTATAAGTGTCCGAAGAAGATTTATCTGGTGACCAGCATTCCCACCACCGCCACGGGAAAGATTCGCCGACGTACGGTAGCCGCCGCTCTGCTGGACATTGAGGCATGAAGTTCCTGATTCTGGGTGCGGGCGCGATCGGCGCCTACATGGGTGCGCGCATGGCCCGCGCCGGATTCGACGTAACTCTGTTTGCGCGCGGGCCTCACCTGGAGGCCATGCGGCAGCGCGGTGTTGAGGTGCGGAGCGCCGAAGGAAACTTTCAAGCGCGGCCTCGAGTTGTCGCATCGCTGGAAGAAGCCGGGCTGGCGGACGTGGTTTTTCTGGGAGTGAAGGCGCACAGCCTTCCGCAACTGGCGCCGCAGCTAAAGCCGGTGTTCGGACCGGACACGACGGTCGTCAGCACGCAGAACGGAATTCCCTGGTGGTATTTTCACCAGTTCGGCGGCCCCTGGGATGGCCTGCGTCTTGAGCGCATCGATCCGGGCGGCGTGATTTCAAATGCGATCGACGCCCGCCGCGTGGTCGGTTCTATCGTCTACTTTTCCACTGAAGTTGTTGCGCCCGGGGTGGTTCAACATACCGAGGGCAACCGCCTCTCTCTGGGCGAGCCGAGCGGCGAACGCTCCGAGCGTTGCCGCAAAATCGCGGAAACCCTGGTGGCGTCGGGCTTGCGCTGCCCGGTGAGCGCTCGGCTTCGGCAGGAGATTTGGGTGAAGATTTTGGGCAATGCCTCGCTGAATCCCGTAAGCGCGCTCACCCGCGCCACGCTTGCGGAAATGCTCCGCGACCGGGGCGTGGCCGAACTGATCCGCAACATCATGCTGGAGGTGGAAACGGTCTCGAAAAAGCTGGGCATGGAACTGCCCGTTTCGGTCGAACAACGAATGGCTGGAGCGGAAAAAGTCGGCGAGCACAAAACCTCAATGTTGCAGGACCTCGAGGCCGGCCGACCCATGGAACTTGAAGCGTTGGTGGGTTCAGTCGTAGAGTTGGGCGAGAAGGTGGGCGTGCCGATGCTTCACACGCGGATGGTCTACAATTGCGCGAGGTTGCTGGGCGAGTCGCGCACGGCTGCCTCTCGGGCTGGGAAACCGGCCTGAAGCTTCGGCCTTTTCAGGACGGGTCCCCTGGCCGGCCACCGGAAATTGCCTGCAGCTTGACAAGCGGAGTATACTCCTCTGGTCCACTTATCGGACCACTTTGGGGTTGCCATGCTCTCAGCGTTGAATTCCGATTTCGAGATCATCCGCCGCAACAAAGTCTACGAAGATGTCGCTCGGCAGATCGAGCGCCTGATTCTCAAGAAGTTGCGTCCCGGCGACAAATTGCCTTCCGAACGCGAGCTGGCAGAAACCCTCGCCGTGAGCCGCAGCTCCATCCGGGACGCGATTCGCAGCCTGGAGCTGATGGGCATGGTGGAACCGCGTCAAGGCGCGGGCACTATCGTTCGCGAGATAACTCCCAATTTGGTCGCCAACCCGCTGGCCAATGCTCTGAAACGCAAAGAGGCGGTGATGGCCGAACTGCTGGACTTTCGCCGCATCATCGAGCCGCCGCTGGCTGCCCGGGCTGCCAAGCACGCCTCTGGGGAAGAGATTGGCGAGATGCAGGACATCCTCGAGCGCCAGAAAATGAAACTGCGCAGGGGCGAAAGCACCATCCCCGAGGATTCCGAATTTCACTACGCCGTCGCCATGGCATCGGGCAACAGCGTTGTGCTCAGAGTGCTCGACATTGTGATGGATCTGCTGCGTGACACGCGTGAACGCAGCCTGCAGGTCGAAGGGCGGCCGCAAAAATCGCTGGCTGGCCATCGTCGCATCCTCGCCGCGATCAAGCGTCATGACGCGGAAGGTGCCAAGACTGCGATGCGGCAACACATTGAGGACGTCGAACAGATCGTGTTACACGAAGTGCATCACCGAGCGACTGTCTGAAGGGTTTCGGGCGGGTTGTTTCGGCGGTGAACGTGGGGGCAAGTAAAGCTTTGAGCGAGTGGTGACGGCGTCTGGGAGCGGTCGTTTCCGAATCGGGATAAGGGGACGTGGCCGCTCCGTGACGAGCCGGCCGCAGGCGCTATCCGGGGACTATCGGAGTGAGCGAATTCCAAAACGAAATTCCTCATGAGGCGGCCACGCCTCGCGCCGAGCGTGCGGTGGCGGCGGGAACGCTCTTGCTGCGCGTGGCTGAAGCTTGCGTGGAGGACGTTGGCCATGCCATCGCGCGTCTGGCACCGGCAGACCTTGGGCGCCTCGATCTCCGTCCCGGCGACATCATAAAGATCACCGGCAGCGCCAACGCTGTGGGCCGGGTTGAGCCGGGCCAGGACGGCCACGAAGGCATGATTCAGATCGACGGCACCTGCCGCAACAATTGCGGCGCCGGATTGCACGAGCAAGTTGCGGTTGCCCCCGCCGAGTCCGAGCCGGCGGTCGCGGTGCGCCTGTCGCCGTTGTGGGCGGGCGCGGCTCCCGCGATGATCGCTCCCGAGCGCATGCTCGAGGATCTGGACGGAGTCCCGCTGCTTGCCGGATGCGTGGTGCGCGTTCCCACGTTTGCCAAGGCGGTCAATTTTCAAGTCGTGCGCACGATTCCCTCCGGCGCAGTTGTCATCAACCGGCGCACCGACATCCGCGTGGTCGAAGGCGATCAGACGGCATCGCGGGCTGCTGCGGTTTGTTACGAGGATATCGGCGGGCTGGAGCGGGAACTGGGACGGGTGCGCGAAATGGTCGAGCTGCCACTCAAGTTCCCCCAGGTTTTCGAGCGGCTGGGGATTCTTGCTCCCAAGGGGGTTCTGCTCTATGGGCCGCCCGGCACCGGCAAAACACTGCTCGCCCGTGCCGTCGCCGCGGAGAGCCGGGTGCATTTCATCCATCTGAACGGCCCCGAGATCATGCGCAAGTTTTACGGCGAGAGCGAGGCCCGGCTGCGCGAGGTGTTCGAGGAAGCGGCCCGGCGCGCGCCGGCCATTCTGTTCATCGACGAAATCGATGCCGTCGCTCCTAAACGCGCTGAAGTCAGCGGAGAAGTGGAAAAGCGCGTGGTGGCGCAGCTTTTGAGCCTGATGGATGGCTTCGTGGCCCGCGGCCAGGTCATCGTCATCGGTGCAACCAACCTTCCCGAGGTGCTCGATCCTGCGCTCCGTCGCCCGGGACGCTTCGACCGCGAGATCGAAATTGGCGTTCCCAATGCGCAGGCGCGATTGCAGATTCTCAAGATCCATACTCGCGCCATGCCGCTCCGAAGCGACGTTGATCTTCGCGAGATCGCTGAGCACTCGCACGGTTTCGTCGGCGCCGACCTCGAAGCCCTCTGCCAGGAAGTGGGCATGATCGCCCTGCGAAATTTTTTGTCGGTTCGTGTGCTCGACTCGGAAGGCGCGCTGGCCGATCTCAGCGCACTCGAAGTGACACGCGATGATTTTCTTGTCGGCCTGAAAGAAGTCGAACCGAGCGCGACGCGAGAATTTTTCATCGAGAAGAGTTCGTCGACATTCGCTTCTGTCGGCGGGCTCTGCGAAGTGAAGCGGATGCTCGAATCGGTCATCGACCATTCTCATCTTGCGGCTGAAATCTACGAGCACATCGGCCTGGAGCCGCCGCGCGGACTCCTGCTGGTGGGGCCGTCGGGCACGGGCAAAACCGCAATGGCGCGGGCGCTGGCGGGCGAAAAGCAACTTCCGCTCATCGCCATCGACGGGCCCCAGTTGTACTCAAAATGGCTGGGCGAATCCGAGCGTGCGTTGCGTGAGGTTTTCAAGAAAGCGCGACGGGCCGCGCCCTGCATTCTGTTTCTCGACACCATCGACGCGCTGGCTCCAAGATTTGACGGGGATCAATTCAGCAGCGACGTTTATCAGAGAATTCTCAGCCAGCTCCTGCGCGAAATCGACAATTTGCGCGACGTCAAAGGAGTGATCCTGCTGGCCGCCACGAATCGTCCGGAAGGCATCGAGCCGGCGCTGCTGCGCAGCGGCCGCTTCGACTACACGCTCTATTTTGCCAAACCTTCCGTCGACGAGCGCGCGGCGATCTTCGAAATTTGCTGCCGCCGCGTGCCTCTCGCGGCCGATGTCCGGCTTAAGGAACTCGCCGAGCACACCGACTCCTACACCGGAGCCGACATCGAAAGCCTCTGCAAGAAGGCAACGCTGGCGGCCATCGTCGAATTCCAGGATAAGAAGCGCCGCCCTCCGTTTGCGGTTGTGCGAAACGACTTTCTCGCGCTTCTTCACTGCAATGGCAATTCGGTTGCGCAGACATCCTGAATTTGGAAACGAGGTTGAATATGAGCTACACAGAACTTACGGTTTGGACCCGCGGCATCATCATGGACAAAGAGGGCCGCGACATCGTCAATTCCGTCTCGGCCTCGGCTCGTCTGGAAGGCAAGTACGCGCAGGCGATGGAAAACTACGTGGACAATCCCGACCGCACCAACGCCCCCACCCGCAAGTATTGCCGCATAAGCGACGAGGTGCTCGAAAACGAACTGACCTACGAAAACGAGCGCCCGAACGTTGTCGTGCTGGTGGAAGGCACGATGGTCAAAGGTTGGGATTACATGCGCGGCATGCCGGCTGGGGGAACGCTGATCATCAACACCCACTATTCGCCCGAGTATATGCTCCGCTTCGTGCCCGGCCCCGAGAGGCTGGCGCAGCTGGTGTGTGTGGACGCAGCTCACCTGGCGCACCACAAGTGGCTTTATTACCGGCTGGGCG
>JASHRE010000116.1 GCA_030037515.1 Candidatus Sulfotelmatobacter sp. | reverse complement strand
CGTCTCAGGACTGAGATTGCGCCCCCGCGAAGCTTTGAATATCTACTGCGTCGGTCGTCGGACCTAACATGTGTGTTGTTCAACATATGCGTTCAGCGCGGCTCGGGTCCGGTTGTTTTCCTTGCGAAGTCCGTGAACGAGAAGTGCGGCGCCAGACGAGAGGTCCCGGGGAGATTGAAAGACAACGCCAGCGTACGGTCTACGAAGGTTCCGCGATCATCGAGATCCAATATGTATCGGATTCGAGACTCAACCTCAGTGTTCAGAAGTCGTTGCCGTATTTGAACCGTGTGCTGAAAGCTGACGTGTCCGGGACGATCAAATTCGGTGACCTCCCCAGGTTTTTCGATGGGTCCGGCATCAAGATAGGTTGTTCCGAGACGCACAGGATAGGGTGCGAGGTTGATCGTCCCTCCGAAGGCCGGAGAATGAGATAGCCAACGAAGATAGCTGCGGTCACATCGCCATTGCACTCATCTTCCGATCACTCTCAAAGTGATGAATTGAAAGAAATCGAGACCTCAGTGCACGCCTGATCGCGAGAATTGACTTCCGCATAGCCCCTGATCCTCCCCAACAAACAGTGATTGGGCAACCTGCCGTACGACCTTTCCTCGCCTATTCCGTAGTGTTGACTATGGATCCCAAGCAGACAGATAATGAAGTCGCTTGGGGGGAGTTTTCAGTGATGACCAAAACAACTTTGTTTGTGTTGTTGTATGTGGCTAGTTGTCTGATCGCGCAACCGGGTCAAGCCCAGTCTCAGCCGTCAGCCCAATCGAAGGGGCAAGTTACAGTAGAGGGTTGCCTAAGTCGGCAGAGCGGCGATTACATACTGACACAGTCTGATCCGGGCAACAGTTACGTGCTTCACGCTGCCGACAAAATCAAGCTGAGCCAGTATCTCGGCCAGCAAGTGAGGGTGACCGGAACGAAATCGCCGACTTTGAGCGACAGCTCTGATGCCGGGCGGTCAACTTCTGCTGTAACGATTACGGTCAGCTCGGTCAAAACCATCTCTAAGGAATGCATCAAATAAGAGAGGTGACGGCAAAGGGGCTTACGTCAATGTCGTCGTATGGGGTGAATCGGAGGAGGCAGTCAGATGAAATCACCCGAAATCGGCACCATACTTTGTCGGTCCTTACGTATCCCAAAGCGTATAGTCGGTCTTGTGGAGCTTCGGCACCTTCGCTATTTCCTGGCTGTTGAGTCGAGCTGCCAGTCGAAGTGTTTCTGGCGTGACATCTCTACATCGCTCATCGACGCCATTAAAGGCGAATGAAAAACGCAAACTTGCGCAGACCAGTGCGGAGGTAATGTCATTCGGTCTGCCCGACGACTTCGTACCGTCCCGTCTTGTCAGGGAACAGAAACTCATAGACTTGAAAGGTCTCGTACGCGTTCTTGTTGTTTGTAACAAGCTTCGCCTTCTAGTCGCCGGGTGTGAGTAACCGGCCAATGGCCAGCTCAGACTGCAGTTCATACTTCTTCCCATCAATGACGACTTCCAACAGTTGATTGCCGTGAGGATCAATGCTCGATGAACTGACGTGGACATTGACGGTGTGCTCAGTCCGATTCGTAGCTCCAGCAGCCCAGGCCAACGCGGAGAACAACAGGATCGCAATTGTGATTTTCTTCACGGAGTTCCTCGTTTCTGTACATGGTTCCATGGTTCTGCGCGTACGGGAACCTTAATCCGGCGCATGTTCGGGTTCAAGTTGGCGAACAATCTCGATTACACGCATCAACGGTGGTCCCAAAAGTTTCCTATGCCACTTTTGCCAGTTGGGGACCTGTTAGGGACATGCTGACATGGCCATCAGTGAATCTTTTTTCATCGACAACGACTCGGAGGGAAACTGATGAATCATCCTGAGCGAAGCACCTGTGCGCACATCCCATGCACCTGTGTGGTAATGCCCGGCGAAAAATACTGTAGCGATTCTTGCAGGGATGCTGGGTCGGATGAGGTAGAAATTGCTTGCGAATGCGGTCACGCAACCTGCTCGTTACCATCTGAGGAGGAAGATGTAGCTTAGGTCCAACGATACCGCTGTCGATTTCATGAAGATAGCTGGCGAAAACATCGCCATTCACTCAACATCCCGCAATGAGCGCAGTTCGTGCAGTCGCCTCCCTAGAAAGGATCGTTGACTGACTACTGCTCCCGGTTTCGTCAAAAATCGAATCGGAGCTTCAAACGATTTCCTCTGTTTCTGCGTCCCATTGGACGGTGCGTCTCTGGCGCAACGAAGCGATAGCCATCTGGCAGGCGATGGCGGAACGGAAGCCCAGCGCGAAGGGGCAGTTGGGATCTTTGCGGCTGCGAACACAATCAAAGAAATTGCGCATGTGGGCGTCGGTGTCCGCTTCATCCGAGCCGACGATATTCGGCTCGCCCCCATCCTGTGACGGGGTCTGGTCTTTTCCTGCATTATGATGATGGCCCTGAGGCTGGTAGGTCACGTTGTCTACAACCCGTACCACGGTCCCTTTGTTCCCAAGCACCAGATCGCTTCCGTCTTCGCCATAATAGTTGTTGCCGAACATCGAATTCCAAGTGAACATCAGATTTTCCGGTTGATCCATGCAGACGGCCATAGTGTCGGGGACTTCCATATCGGGGCAAAGATAGTTGAAGCCCGACATGGTTACGCGGCGCGGAATCTTGAGGTCCAGCACCTTGTACCAAAACGCTACCTGGTGGACCATGTTTTCAAAAACGTTTCCGCCGGAATAATCCCAGAAAAACCGCCAATTGATGAAGCGCTGCGGATCGAAATCGTGCGGCGCCGCTTCTCCTTCGAACTCTTTCCAACCGACGTGTTCGGGATTGCAGTCCGGGGGAATCTTCCTTTTCCATCCCCCATAAGGAGCGTTGCGATAATGATGCGTATGGACCGCAGTGATAGTTCCCAGGCGATCCGGCGTGGAGAGCTCATGGGCGAGCGTGAAGGCCTTTCCGCTCACGGATTGGACGCCAACCTGAACCACGCGATTCGATCCTTCCAGCGCACGGCGCATGCGGTGCGCATGGTCGGGATTGAAGGCCATGGTCTTTTCCTGATAGACGTCCTTGCCCGCTTGAATGGCGGGAACGAAGTTTAGGGCATGCTGGTGCTGAGGAGTGGCGATAAGCACGGCATCGACGGACTTGTCGTCGAGCAACCGGCGGAAGTCGGTATAGGTTTGAACACCCGGAACGATGCGCTTCACTTCGTCCAGTCGACGTGAATAGACGTCCGCGACAGCTACGGCTTGGGTGTTGGGCGCGCGCAGAGCGGCTTTGAAGATATCCATTCCTCGACCACCGGCTCCTATGAGGCCAAAACCGATGCGGTCGTTAGCGCCAAGCACCCGGCCCGGCGGGAACATCGACGAGCCGGCGATGGCGGCGACACCTCCGCTAAGTTGCTGGATGAAACGACGGCGATTGAGCATGGCAATAACTCCTATGGGTCAAACTGAGGAATATTTTCTAGAAAGCGCTTTGATTTTGTCGACGAGTTTCGGTACGCCGGTGGAAGGATCCTCTTCTCCTTCATATTCGGCGGACATAAATCCTTTGTAGTTGGAGCGTGCAAAAATTTGCCAAACGCGGTCCAGGTCCACGGCCTGCCCATTTTCAAAGCGATCACGGATGTGCGAATGTGTAGCGTAAGGAACGGTCGCTTCAATTTGCGCGTAAGCGTCGGCTTTCACAGTGGGAATAAAATTGGTGATGTCGAGATTGATTCCAAAAAATGGCGAGTCGACACGGTGGACGATCTCAAGGCATGCATCCGCGTTCTGCGTAATGCCTTCGTGGTCTTCCATACCCAGCGTGACGCCTTTCTTGCCAGCGTATTCGCACGCTGATTTTAAGGTATCGACCGTCCATTCAGTTGCCTGTTGAGCGGTGGCTCCGGCCGGAAGCTTGCCCGCGAAAACCCGCAGGTGAGGCGCACCCAGAGATTCGGTGACATCCACCCACTTGTTGATTTCCTCCAAGACCTGGGCCCGCTTGCCGGCTTCGGCTTGCACCGTGCTGGCTCGAATGGCCACCCCGGAAAAACATACACCCTGTTTGAATGCCAGATGTCGAAGGGAAGCCAAGTATGCCGGATCGGTGGATTTGAACCAGTATCCGGTCATATCCACGCCATCGATGCCAAGATCGACGGCCCTTCGAATGACATCCTCCATGGTTATTTTGCCGGCGCCGAGAAGCTTGCGGTACGAATAGGCGCAGCAACCGGTGAGTAGCCGCGGCGCGTCTATGCTTCCCGGCTCTGTTCTTGCTGCCGGGGTCCAAGTCCGAGCTGTGCGGGCAAGTCGCGGGCCAGCGATGACTGCTGGCGCCGCGGTTCGCAAAAACTCTCTGCGGTCAATTCGCTTTGGCATCATGAGTTCCACGCCTCCAGAAGAACCCGCTTCATGTCACCCCTTTGTGTCCCATGGATGTGCGCTCCTTTCTCGGCCGTACACCAGGTACCGTGGCACCTCGGAAAGACGACGAGGTATTGGTTGACGTAGACGACGGGGACCATGGTCCGCCCGCAAACACCCGCGCAATGTGCCGCCATCTGAGCGGCAGGATGTAAAGCCAGTCACCGTGGCCCATCACAAAGATGTCGCTAATACCCCCTCTATAGGGTTTGTGTCGTGATTCAAGATCTTCTTGCGCGATGGGTACTTGACTCGGTGCATCGCAGGGATTCAGCAACGCTTGCCCAAGTGCAAGATCGTAATTATAGACGATGGCATCGGGAGTAAGCAGAAGAACACCCTATACGCGAAACTGAGACAGCAAGGTCACGTGGCTGCATATAGGGTTGGGTTTTGGCTCTGACCTCGGTGCAAAAGCGAATGAAGCCGTGAAGCATTGTGATCGTGAATATCGGCCGCTCGGCTCGATTTTTGTTTTGGCCATGAGAACGTGCGCGGCGATGTTACCCGCATGGTGCGGGCTCTTGAGCAAGTTCCTGACCTCGATGTTGTTTCGGGCCGCGTAAATAACCTCCGATGTGAAACATGTGAAAGCATTCTCATCGACAAAGGAAATGAGATATTCAGAGACAAGGCTATAGTGCGGAAGAAAACTGCGCAGCGGGTACGTTCAAAGGGTGCGATCTTACCGCTAACTGCTCCTGGCTGCATCTCTTACCCGACAGGTCCGCCATTTGTAGCCAGTGAGTTCTGCCGGATTCGTTAACGGCAGGCTTCTCGGGCGGACGCATCGAGAAATTGGAAGGTGGAGGTATTTGCCCCGATGCCGAGAGCGAGTGTGATCACTGCGACAACTGTGAACCCCCCCGGGCTCCTGTGCAACTGCCGCAGTGCGTAGCGAAGATCTTGAACTATTACGCCCATCACAGGTTTGTTCTCCTAATGCTGGGATTTCATCGTGAACAGGCCTGTGCGCACCGATCCCCCAGGCCTTTCCTCCGGGAGCAAGGCTTTCACCATTCTCGTGCAGAGCGTAGCCCGTTGACGGTGCGTGATCGGATACCGTTGTTTTTGTCTAAAAAAAAACCGGCCTCGTAAGAGGTCGGTTCGCCGCTGCACAAGAAAGCGGGGTGGAACACTAGAACAGGAACTTCAAACTGAACTGCAGAAT
>JASHRE010000115.1 GCA_030037515.1 Candidatus Sulfotelmatobacter sp. | reverse complement strand
ACCAATCGCTTGTCATGGAGATAGATTTCGGCGTAGGTGTCGAGACCCTGGAAGACAAGCTCGACATTGTTATGAGCGAGCAAGGCCGGAGTAGCTTGAATCGCGGTGCGATATTCCCAACTGGCGTCTTCGATCCATTGCAGCTTGGCTTCGTTGTCGCGGTAAAACGGATCGGGGATGAGGTGGTTGCGCAGCAGGTCGAGATGAACGTCTCCGGGGACCTGGGCCGGCCGCCACGTTGTTTGCTCGCCTCCGGCTTCCGGAAGCTGACGAAATTCCCATCCCGAATCCAGGAGAACGGTTTGCTTTTGTGTCGTCGATTGCGCGCAGGCGAGTGCGGCGAAGAGCACGGTAAAAAAGAACAGATGACTGAAAATCGAAAATGGTCTCGACATGGGTAGGGTCCGGATGATTTCAACTCCCGCTCGATGCGAAGAAACGAACCGGACATCGTAAACGTGGCGAGGCAGCGAAGGGAAGGGAGATATGGATTTTCTGGTGGGGTTTGGTGGAATCGGACGCGCGACAAACTTGCGATTTTCATGCCGCACAGCGAACGCGCGGCATTCGCGAGGTCTGCGCCCAGATGCCCGGCTGGTCCAAACCGGGCAGCTGTCGAAGACAGCCAACACGCAAGCCATACAAAGGGCTCGCGGCTAGGCCGGGGGCGAACTCGGAAGGGCCGCTTTTTCAGGGAGCCGCAAAGGAAAATGGCTCCTCATGTTGCGCGGCTGAGGAGCCACCTTGGTCGAACGCAGTGGTCTCGAAATGCGCTACTGCGGCGCAGCGCCGGACGGGGGCGCAGCTTGTCCTCCCTGATGTCCCCAGCCACCATGGTGGTTCTGCATTTCATCAAATTTCTTTTGCTGATCGGGATTCAGCAGCGCGCGAATCTGATCATTCGACGTCTTGTGAATGTCCATCATCTTCGCACGGCGGTCGTCCTGCGACAGCGAAGTGTCGGAGTGCAGGCCTTCCATTTGCGATTGCTCCGACTTCAGGATGTCAAGAACCTTGCCCTGCTGATCGGACGTGAGATTGAGATGCTTGCCCAGCATCTCGGCGCGCTTTTCGGGATCGAACTGACGGCGGCCGTGCTGGCTCGCGGTCTGTCCCTGGTTGTTGCTTGTATCCTGAGCGACGGCGAGCGGCGCAACCGTGTAGGCTAGCGCGGCCAGGCTCAGGGCAAGAAAACAATGTTTCAGCATAAACTCTCCTCCTCCTGTCTTTGCGACCTGCTGGTACAAACCTGATTATCCACCGGGAGTTTTGGGAATGTCCCCAGTTTTACGAATCTTTACTCTATTCTACGCAGGCTTACCAAACCGCCCGTGACGGTGCCCTTTCACGAGCGTGGTGGGCCCATGACGGCCTCTGGGCACCCTCTTTCACGGGGCTTACAAGATTGTGAAACCGGTTTGGTCCCAGCTCTTCCCTCCTCCTATTGTGGAATCAGGCCACCGACGGTGGGGTTGTTGTCGGTCAGGAAGCGGGAGGGCCGCGGACGATATCCTTTGCGAGTGCGTACCTTGCACTTTTTGTACCGGTCACCCACGAGTTCGACCGTAATGGCTCGCCAGCCTCCGTTGGGATTGGGTTTTGGATAGTAACTGAGAGAATAGAGATGGTCTAGGTCGTCGCGGATGGAAGCGAAGGCAGTTTGTTCGTCCTTCCAGTCTTTGGCGAAATAAGCCTTGCCACCGGTGGCGGCGGTCATGCGATCAAAGACCGCGGTCGAGACCGGTTCCAGTTTCGCCGTCTGCGTGCTGATCATGTAGACCGATACGCCGGCATCCTGGGCAAATTCGGCAACGTCCTCGGGCGGAACAACGCTGGAGTTGTCGGGACCGTTGGAAAAGACCACCACAACTTTCCTTCCTTTATTTTTGGCGGCGTCTTTCAGAGTGAGCAAGAGCGCGTTGTACAAGGCGGCTTCGTCTCCGGCCACGGTTGAACGAACAGCCCGCAAGACCTGCGAACGATCGGCGGTGAGAATAGAAGCGCGATTCAAGTCGCGGCTATAAGAGTAAAACGCGATTTTGTCGGCTCGTTCTAGGGAGCGGATGAAATCGCTGATCGCGTCTTGCGCGAAAACAAATCCGCGGTACATGTAGTTGCTGGTGTCAAAAAGGATGTAGACAAGCGCGCCATTGGCCAGCGCTGCCAGCGTTTCTGGGGTTGCTTCGTCGATCTGGCCGGGGACATCGTTGGAAGGCGTGGTCGCGACGTCCGGCTGAGGGGTATCCGTGAGACTGCGAGCCGGTTGATTGCCCTCCGCAAACGTCGCAGGTTTCTCGACGATGCCATCTTCACGGATGGCGAAATCCTGAGGCTTCAATCCGGTAACGTAGTTTCCACTCTTGTCGGTCACAGCCACGTTGAGCTGGACCATGTTAACGACCACGTGAATGTTTGGATTTTGCTGGGCGCCAGCCGGCCGGACATTGGCCAGCAGGAAGCTCAGGAACACAACAGTCGACAGAAACGGGTTCCGTGACATGAGATCAGAATTCCTTATCCGCGGTGCATCTAGGCGCCGCCGTAATTCAGGCCCAAGACGGGCGAGCACGCCCGTCCCACACAGATTCACTGCTTGACGGGGCCGACCGGTGTTGGTGTTAAAGAAGCCAGCTTTCCGTGCTGGAAATCCTCTCCTGCAGCATGCATGGCGCGAATCAGCGCGGGCCAATCCTCAAGGTCGGTGGCAAAGATCTTCCGCACCATGAGACGGGTGAGCTCGGGAGCGATCTCGGTCAGCATGGCCGGAGAATCCCCGGCTTGATCCGCCAGTCGCGCCCAATACAAATTGGGCGAGTCCCAGGATTCGGCCAGAAATCGGCTCGCGTCCCCAGCCATCGGGGGCATAGGTTTAATGTTGAGCAGTTCGAGTCCATAACTGTGAGCCATGCTCGGATGCGGCGTGCCGAAATCGTGAGACAGGCGACTCCAGTTCACCTGCTGCGGATGATCTCGGCATAGCGCGGCCAATTCGCGCCCGGCATCTCCGACCGCTGCCAGTTGGTCGGGAAATTCCTGCTGGAATTCCGCCGCAAGATAGAAAGTGTCTGCGGGCATGATTTGCGGAAGCAGCTTCAGGATCTGGCCAGATCGCAAGGCTTGCTCGACTTTCCAGGTTTCAGGAGGAAGCATGCGCCCGGAGAGAATCGGCATAACCTTGCCGCGAAGTGCTTCATCTTTTTCCGAGGCGGTTAGAAGTTCCTCGCCGGCGCGCTGGTAAAGAGCGATGGCGTGAAGCTCGAGCGGGCTGACATTCCACCAGCGCGGAACAATGGCGGCGGTCAACACGCTGGGGACCAGTTCCCTCCAGATCAGCGCCTGAGTGTTTTCGGGCGAAATGAAATCCTGTTCGAGATCGGCGAGGGCATAGGGGAGATCGGCCAGGGAGCCGACGAAATGGGCGCCTCCCCCCGCCGGGGAACCCTGCCCCAGGATAATGGGTGCCTGCCACACGGTTCTCAATCCCCCGAGCGTTTCACCGGCAAAGTCGTGGGAGCGAACGAAGAGCGGATTGTTGTGCAGAGCCTGAGCGCCGGGTGGCTCGTAATAGGCGTAGTTCAGACCCACAACAGTGTCGCGCAGAAACGAGGCCAGCTGGCCGCGGGCGTCATCGATTTGTGAGCGGGTGGCGGAGGGCGATTTCAGGACTTTCGGAATATCGGAGTGCATCTGCAGGTCGGTGTGGCGGTTGTTGTAAATGCCCGCGGCCCATTCCGACCTCTCGCCGTTGCTGAAAATCGGCCGGGGCATTTCAAACTCGTGGGTCTGACCGGCCAAAAGATTCACGTAGTCGGGCGGTTGCTTGCCTTGAGCTTTCTCGGCCAGGGCATCGCCGATGGTGAGAATCGTATCCAGCGAAACCAGGCGCTGATCATCCATGACCGAGCGAATCTGATTGGCGACATCCTGGTGTATCTGCTTTGCTTCAGCAGATTCCTGGACGGGTCCGGCAAGCAACTCGATGATCTCATCTTGCGAAGCCTTTGATTTGGCGGTGGAGTACTGGACGAGTTCGTCGAGCGAGGTTCGTCCGGCGTCGAACAGGTCCGCTGCGGATTTAACCATGGTGAATGGCTTGATGAATTGTTGCCATGAGTTATCCAGTTGCGAAGTGGAGATCTGCTCCTGACGGGCCAGGATTTCCCAGATTCCCATGTTGGCCTGGAAAATCCCGAGGGCGTTGCCCCGCATGAACATCGGCGTGCCGGTCAGCTTTTCGGCCGCATCGAAAAACAAAGCGATGGAGGGATCGCTCAACTCGGGAAATTCGGCGAAAGTCGGATACTGATCGCCAAACTCCGCGAATTTTCTGGCCAGAAGGCGCACGGTGGCGGGCGCCAGATGACGCCCGGGGGGCCGTCTGCCATCGATTTCGCTGACTGTCATGTAGACTTGCAGGGTTTCGCTTTCGATGGGGGCGCGCGAAAGCCCAAACAGAATTTCCACCAGTTGGTCCGGGCTGTTGAGGGATCGGTTACGGGCTGCCCACTTGCGCATGCGCTGCGATTCGTGCCCGCGGAACAAAATGTCTTTCCAAACGTCGAGGTTGCCGGGGATGAGAGGATCGCCGTTCTCGTTCAGTTGAAGGCGAGTGACGATGCGCAGCAACTCGGGCGCGGGCCGGAACGAGCCGCGAGTTGCGGGGCTGGAAGGATCAGGCGCGCGCAGGCCTTCATAGAATTGACGCAGGCGCCCGGGCTCGGTGAAGTATGCCTGCTGCCTGCCGCCGGCACGAGAAAGCGCGTCAAAGTATGCGGCCAGCCAGCCCTTGTCCTTGGCTAGCAGGCGGAAGACAAAACTCGCCGGAGAGGCAGGGCTTGCGCCGACCAGTTCCTTCCATGCCGGTTCTGCATTCTCTCCCCCCGGAAGCTGGACTCGACCATCGCGGACGCAGATCTCGCGGCCGTAGAAATCGAGAACCGCGCCATAGGGCAGAAGCTTTTGAATTCCGATCGAGCTCTGCAAAAACCGGCTGGTATCGGGATCCATGCGGGACAGGGCCCAATAGAGCCGTGCGACGCCGGGGTCATCCAAGATGGTGTCGAGAAGGTCCTTTCCGTCGGTTTTGGATTCCTTCGCGCTGGCTTTCGTCCAATCTGTTTCGTTGAAAAGCACCGGCACGGGAGAAGAGGAGATGGGATACTCGAAGGGCTTGTCGGTTTGCAGGTCGTGTTCGAGTTCCGGGAGGGGGAATCCGGAGTCGATGGTGACAAAGCCCTTTTCAGGATCCTCGGTCTTCAGGGAAATTTTCGGATCGCCGCACCCGGCGCTGGCGCGAAAACCCAGGATGCGAAGCAGCGGCCCGGCCTGGTCGCACTTTGCCACGCGGATGATCATGTCACTTTTGGCCGCGAGGGCGGCGAGTTCTCTGGCCTGGTGAACGTAGCGCCGCAGCAGGACCAGAAATTCCGTTTCCCGGCTCGTGCCTTCATATCCGTGAATGAAGACGTTCCGGCTCAACAAAGGCAGTACTTCGTCGGGCGTGATCTGCTGGCTGATCGCCGCCATGCGGAGAAACGATCGTCGGGCGCCGGGAATGACCAACTGCGGAGGTCCCGAAGCGGAGCCCGCCGAAGAAGATTTGGCGGCTGCAGCAGAATGGTTGGGAGGAGTCGCCGGACGGGCGTTCTCGCGTGCGCCGGACTCCCCGACGATCAGCAACAGCGCGCTGAAGATGGACAAGCAAACAGAAGATTTCACGGCTGGACCCCCGGGAGCTAATGGTCCATGTTTCCCCTTGAATTCCCGAGCGGAGGCCAAGATGGAAGAATCTCACGACGGCCAGCACCGGGTTTGGTGAAACGGCCCGTGCTCCAGGTTTCTGTGTTCCGCAAAATACCGCATTTTGGCCGCGTATCCAACCGATTTTTTTGTAATTTCTCTGGAGTAGGCGGCTTGGGGTTATTTTTCGATGTCTAGGGGTTTTTCGGTATTGCCAGTTCTGACAGAGGGCAGTGCCGCAAAAACGCAGCCCAAAGCGAGGACGAACTCTTCAGCCGAACTTCATTGTATTCAATTCGTTATCCAGGAACGAGCGAATGGTTGAGATGAGTTGCGGCGAGGCTTTAGAGCTGATCCGCGGGGAAGTTTCGAGTGTGAGTCCATAGTCCAGCCGGGTGGCGAGGGATTGCTCTTGGTAGGCGGCGATGACGCGCCCTTGTGCTTCGAAGTATTTTGTCGTGGCGACCTGGTGATCGTTGCGCTGTTCGCGGAAGCCGGCGCGTCGCGGCATAACCACGATGGGCTTGCCCGCTTCGAGAGCGGAAATGATCGATCCAATCCCGGCGTGAGCGACGACCAAGCGAGCTCTCTCGACCAGGTCTTTGAACTCGAAGGGATCGACGAAATCAGTAAATCGCATGTGTTGGGGAACATATTTCGCTTTGCCGATCTGCGCGAAAACTTCGGCGCAGTTTCGCAGAGCGCTCCATTCGTCGACCGCGCGGATGAGGCGATCGAAGGGCCCCTGCAGACCAACGGTTACCAGGATCAAAGGACCGCTCCCGCGTAGTGTGGTCCGGCCGCTTTGGCCAGATGCGGCCATTGCGTCAGCCACAGATCGGCGTGTTTTCCGGCAAGCTCGCCCGAAAGAGACAGGCGGTCGACATTGGCGATGCTGTCGACCCAGATGGTGCGCGCTCCGAACAAATGGCCGAACAGCACGGCAAAGTATCCGGGTGCTGCGCCCGTGGATACGACGACATCCGGTTTTTCGTGGTGGACGATCCACGCCATTCTTGCCGCCAGCGTGAGCACAGCGAAGCGGTTCCAGCGATTCGCGTCTCTTACAACATAGAACTTGTTGGAAACCTGACGACGATAGGATTCGAGCACGGTCACGAAGACGATGTCATGATCCTCGAAAGCGGGAATCAGGCGCAGCAACTGCAACCAATGCCCGCCGCCCGAGGCAACCGCTAACGCCTTCGGCTTGGTGGGGACGGATTGATCGGTCACGATGTTCGGCAAGTCACGAGATCTTCGATTTCCAGTTTTTTCGGGAGCATCCAGGTGCCGGCCAGCCTGTTTATTCTAGCAACGCTGATCATGTTGTGAGCGAGACCGTACCCCTACCTTCTTGAAAACCGCGGAGAATGGGCCGGGAATCAGACTTGCGGCCGGCGGGTGCGATCGTGCATTGTGGCATCGTCAGCGCGCGATGAGAACATTGTACGATCAGCAGCCAAACCCGGCGTCTGTGCCCTATTTCAGCATCATCGTCGCGGTGTACAACGATTGGGGGCCTCTCGAGCGCTGCCTCGAAGCACTCGGCGGACAACAAAGCGCCCCGCCCTTTGAAGTGATCGTTGTTGATGATGGCAGCGCGGAGGCTGCTCCTGAATCCGTCCGGGCCTGGAACCGACGCTTCCCGCTCACCGTCCTGCGTCAACCCCACAGAGGAATCGCGGGGGCGAGAAATCTGGGAGTTCAGACGTCGGTTGGGTCGGTTCTGGTCTTTACCGACGCCGATTGCGAATTGCAATCGCACTGTCTCTGGGCAGTGCAGGCCGCGCTGCTTGGTTTTCCGCAGCAAAATTGCTTTCAACTCCATCTGGTCAGCGATCGCTCGAGTTTAATCGGAAGAGGAGAACAATTGCGCTTGATGAGCATTCAAAACCAAACCCTGCAGCCGGATGGTTCGATTCGATATCTCAACACCGCCGGATTCGCCATTCGTCGGGCGTACACGCGCGCAGACGGACAATTGTTTGATCCTGCGGCAGAGAGAGCGGAAGACACGCTGTTGCTCGCGGAATTGATTCGACGGAGCCAACTGCCGTTGTTTGTGCCTGACGCCATCGTGCAACATACGATCAAGCTTTCCTGGGGGGAGTGCTTGCTCAAAGACATGAGGGCGGCGTGGCGCGAGGGCAGGACGTACGACATGATTGCGGCGAAGCGTGTGACGGTCAGAATGGGCGACTGGGCACGCATGAAGATGATGGCTTCGATGTGGAAGACGGCAAGCCAACCATCGCTGGGAAGGATGGCATGGCTTGTGGTCATAGTCCGCAGAACGGTCCACTGGAACGTACGGTTCCTCTACAACGCGCTGCGCAGGTTCAGGAAGCCAGGGAGGGAACCGGTCAGCGGGCGCTAAGCGCTGGTTCGAAGGGCAAGCAGCGGGAGGTTCTTCCCGATCAGCCCGCCGATCGTCTGCCGTGATGACGGCTGCGGTCGGATGCTTGTGACGGCATGAATCTAGGTCCCACCATGACCGGCCTCCTGATCGAGGACAAATCCCTCGAGAATGCGGGCTTTTGTGCTTCCGCGGACACTTTCACCGGAGCATGAAAATCGCTGCCGGCTGCGCTTGCGTGGTTCTGGCTGAGCAATCCTTGACAGACCGCTTCGCGAACGAGCGAGTTATTTTGATCGTTCTGGTTATGGCCATTTAACGG
>JASHRE010000114.1 GCA_030037515.1 Candidatus Sulfotelmatobacter sp. | reverse complement strand
ACGCTCAGCTTCCAGGACTGACACTGGCAGCAGGCAAGCGTGTTTCCATCGTTGGATCAACCCGGTGAGAGGCTTCGCACGACTGGCTATGGCCGATTCCATCGGCACGACAACGGTCTATATGGCGGCGGAGTGGCACAAAGGGCTGCTGCCAGAGGATCCGGCGGGCAGCGCCAAACGCAGCTCGCGTATGTGCTTGCCGAGGCGGCAAGTACAACGTTGAACGCCTGCAGAGTTACGAGGGCGTCAACGAAGAGAAGGCCATTGGAAATTCGGTGAGTGGCTGCCCGAGACTTTGTGTCGAGTTGAAAGCCAAGTGCAATGCGATCGACTGGGAGTCCCTGCAGATCGGTTTGCACGGTCGGCGATTCTTCAGTGCCGGGCCCTCGCTGACCGCGCTCGAAGACGAACAACCCTGCATCCTGCTGATCGATGAACTTGACAAATCGGTTGCGATTGACCAGACCAACAACTCCTGTGTCTTCCCTGGGCTCGCGCTGGCTGTAATTGCGTCCGAAGCCAGGCATGTGTCCGACGGCATGATTTCGGCGGCGGCAAAGACTCTGGCGGCGCCATCGCCGTCGCGAAAGGATACAGACAGCACGCGGCTCCCTCCCGAGTCCGATTCGCGCAACATCGCTCTGACCGCGGCTCAGGCGGTCGGCAGGCAGGCCATGGACGAGGGGACCGGCGGACAAGATGGATCGCGCTTCTTTTCTCGATGAGTGAGAGCTGTTATGTGGACGCCGGTAGCACGCGCGCTACGAACGGCTGCCATGAAAGAAACTCAAATGGCTGGCAATCAGGCCGGCAAGACGACGGCATAAAGCACGGCAAGATAGTGGCAGATGCTTCCCGCCACGACGAACACATGCCAGATGGCATGCGCGTAGGGGATTCTCCGGGTTGCGAAGAACACCACCCCCAGCGTGTAGGTTACGCCTCCCGCTACCAGCCATCGAACCCCGGCGGCCGAAACGTGCGTCAGCACGGGCCTTACGGCCACCACGACAAGCCAGCCCATCGCCACATACAGCGCGGTGGACAAGGCAGGAAAACGATTCACGAAGAACACTTTGCACAGGATCCCGGCCATAGCGCATCCCCAGATAATTGCCAGCAAAGACCATCCCCATCCTCCGCGTAGATTTACGAGCATGAAGGGCGTATAGGTTCCAGCGATCAGTAAGTAGATAGCGGAGTGATCGAGGACTCTCAACAAGCGTTTCCACTGCGGTGAGGGGAGTGCGTGGTACAACGTCGATGCCAGATAAAGACTCATCAGAGTTGCGCCATAGATGGCGCTACCGACCACGTGCCATGCGGTCCCGTGCTTGATCGCGATGGCGAGCAAAAAAGCGATGCCCGCGACACTCAGCAGGAGGCCAAGTCCGTGCGTGACGCTATTGAGCAATTCTTCGAGCGAGATGCTCGCTCCGAATTCCTTCACCTGGTTCTCCTGATTCATCGTTGTCCGGAGAGAGCGCAGCATAAAAAGCGCCAGAATCCCTGCCATGAAAATGGCTACCGCAACCAAATCGGTTCCGAGTCTCTATGGTCGGCTAGATGTCACTTCTCGACAAGGCAGTATTCGCCAAGCTTTTTATCGCGGTCCGGCATACCCTTGTCGGGAAAGGCCTGTGCCTCGGCGTACACTTCGACATTCTTGCAATCATACATGCCGTAATTCTCGGGTAGTTCTAGCATTTGGTATCGGCCGTTGTTCAACGCCGCACAACCGGCCGCGCCCTGATTGCACTGCAGATGGTAAGCCTTGTCGGCCTTTTGAATATGCAGAATCACAACCCCACTGTTCAGTTCGCTGCCGGTAACCACAATGAAGGACTTTTCCTGCGCAGACGCAGCTACCGCGTAGATATTCAGAACGAACGCCAACGCTGTAATGAAAAGAACAAAACCCTTTTTCACAGGCACCTCCATCTTCAATTCCTCTCTTTACCTTCATCGTCACACACTTGGCCGATGCTGTCTGTGACAAGAGTTACAGGCTCGGGTCAAGGCGATGATCCCAGCGTTAAACGCCGGATCTCGTTTGCAATACGGGGTCCGGTTGCAGGTTCTCTGTAACAAGTTCAGCCACACCCGCTTTGAGCCCAGTGGCTGGTCCCGACTTCGGTCAGCAGTCCCACTAAAGGTCTCAGTGAGATCGTAGTTTGCCAGACGCACCCACGTGCCAGTTCTGGGGCTCACTGATGGCTCATGCTATCGCTGCATGGGGTGCGGCAGTACGAGTGGCTGCTATTAGCTTTGCCAGAAGACAGTTCCTCGCGGGGTGGCGGGGGCTTGCCGATCATCACGCTTCGTGGACTTGGTGTGCCATTGTGGAATGTACACGGTTCAGATCATGTTTTCGACAGTGCTAACATGGGCCGCACGACGACCGCAGACTCTGAAGACAAAGTCGATGCGCCTGACGACCAGTTTTCTGACGCCTGAGATAATTTGAACCACTAGGGGAGAGGTCGAATGTTCAGCCCGAAACTGGGGATTCTATCTCCTCCGCAGCGGAGCCTGTGGGACGAACTGAGGCAAACGCCTCCTGAGTTCGTTCTCTATGGAGGCACCGCTTTGGCCTTGCGCTTGGGCCACCGACACTCGGAGGATTTTGACTTCTTCTCAAACAGTTCGTTTGTGCCGGAGAGTCTGCGCAGGCGCATTCCGTACCTGGAAGGGGCGGAAATAAGCCAAATGGAGGCCAACACTCTTACCGCCATCATGGAGCGGAACGGACCGGTGAAGGTTTCGTTCTTCGGCGGGCTTGCACTCAATCACGTCTGTGATCCCGACCTAACCGAGGACAACGGAATCCAGGTGGCCTCTCTACTCGACGTCGCAGCAACGAAGCTTTCAACGATTCAACAGCGAGCACAGGCAAGGGATTACGAAGATATTTTCGCGATCATTAATGCTGGGATCAGCTTGGCTAAAGCGATCGGGGCCGCCACTGCTGTGTTCGGCAATGTGTTTAACGGTGCCCTTAGCCTCAAAGCGTTGACGTATTTCTCCGACGGAGATCTGCCGAATCTCAGTCAAGCTACTCAAAAGAAACTTCGGGAACTGGCGGGACGAGTCGACCTGAAACAGATACCGCAGACGCGATCAAAGCCGGGCGTTACACCGGCGGACAAGGGTACGTCGAAATGAGTGCGAGTGACCTCCACACCGTCGCCAAACGAGTCGTATGGTTCAAGGAGCCTGAGGACGCAGTAAAGGACGTGAAGCTGTTCCTCGCCCATGTAATGACCTACGGCACGCTGACTGATATCGCTATTACCTTGCGCTATTTTTCGGAGGACGACTTCAAGTCTGTTCTTGCCGACCCGCCTCCGGGAGTATTCGACCGACGTTCGTGGACATATTGGAACGTTAGGTACCATCGGGAACCCGTCCCGGATCTCCCCAGGCGAAACCTTCCGCAATAAGATTCCGAGGTGTTGGCTGGCATTTGGCGAGCTCGGTCACAGCGGTGGTAGGGTTTTGCTCGAGTTCGTCGCCGTGCTGGCATACATCAGAGCGTAGTGCTGGGAGTGTTAGCTTGAGCTGCCATTGGGCGAATCAGACTCAGTGGAACTTCGCTTTTGCTCCAGCGCCACTTTCAGGCTCTCGCCGGCATGTTCAATATGCCGGCGCAAGAGTCGGCAGGCGGCGGGTATATCGTGCTGGCGGCAAAGTTCAAGGATCTGGTGATGTTCTTCGTTGGCCCGCGCGATTCCGTGAGTCAGGTACAACTGCAGTCGGGTATAACGTTCTCCGCTGTTGTTGACATTGCGAATGATGGCCATAAAGCGCGGCTGATTCGCGCGCGAGTAGAGGATGGAATGGAATTGCCAATTCAGACGCCCCCAGGCGGAGACGTGATCTTCACGGTTGAGTTCGCTGACGTAGTTGCGCAAGACGGAGTCGGCTTCGGAGATGTCAGCGCGTGTGAGGTGCGGAATCGAGAGTTTCAAGACCTCGGGCTCGAGCAGGGCGCGAATCGCGAACAGCTCTTCGATATCTGCCGGAGAAAGTGCGGGGACGATAGCGCCCCGATTAGGGACGATCGAGATCAAGCCCTCGGCATCGAGTTGGCGCAGCGCCTCGCGAACCGGAACGCGGCTGACCTGATACAGGGTGGCAATGGCCTCCTGGCGGAGTTGGGCTCCTTCGGGAATCTCTCCGCGGATGATCTGGTCGCGTAGTCTGTCGGCCACAGCTGAGGTAAGCGACTGGCGCGGGATGATGGAATCGGAGGGAATGACCAGGTCCATGGCAGCCTAGCTCGAAAAGCACGCCTTCACCGACTGCAGTATAGCGCGGCTCTATACAGCCTCGGGCGCACTGTAGGCAGTGGGCGCGAAACCAGAGATCGGGGAATAAAGGAACGATCTGCGCAAGTTCCGGAACTCAGGCGACGCCGGCGACACGGCGGTGTACGCCTGTGTGAAATGTTTTG
>JASHRE010000113.1 GCA_030037515.1 Candidatus Sulfotelmatobacter sp. | reverse complement strand
TGGATGAATTATTTTGATTTCTGGACTGTTGCCCCGCAGGACTGATTGCCGAAAACCGATTTAGGCCTGCACATCAGCCCGACAATGTCCCGGTTTGGATCGGTGCTCTTCGATAAAATGAACTGATACCACTGATACCCTTTCCAGCAGAACTCCAGCGAATTTGTGAATTTGGAAACACTGGATGTGTGAGTACTGAAACGGCTGGCGTCGGCGGTTCAACTCGTCCCTGGCGACCGTATGTTCAATCACGTAACCCCATAACTCGGAAACTCCAGTCCGACCCCTTCGGCCCCCGTTCTGGCCCCCGTTCTCATGCTTCCTACAGCGTATTATCAGGCACTTGGCAGTCCCCGGTAGCGTCGTTAAGTTATTGAAGGTATACGGGAAAAGTGTGAAGATGGCACTCTACCGCTGAGTTAAGGGACAATCCGGTCATCGTTCTAGACCGCGACCTTGAGGAGGAGAAGAAGCCCGCTGCTTCCGAAACCACCGCGCATCCGCTGCCCGCTCTGCGGCTGCTCGCCCCGCAAATGAAGACAGGTGGTTCTACACTTGTGGCTGCGAATGGAACACGTTCAACACTAGAGGCGTCTGCCCTGCGTGGCTCCATCAGTGGACTGAAACTCAGTGCCTCTCTTGCAGTCGATGGTCGCCGCATTCGCTGTGGTACGAGCGGTGGTCTAATATACGATTCAAGTTATGCCATGCCGCTACGTTATAGACATTGGACGTGGATTGGTCATTAGCACCGGATGGGGTCGCGTCACGTTCAATGAGATGAAGGCGCACCAAGATCAATTATTGCGCGATCCGGAATTTGATCCGAGATTCAATCAACTGGTGGACGGGACAACGGTTACCGCGCTGGAAGCCACGCCCGGTGAACTGAAGACAATCGTCGGGCGTAGGTTTTTCTCTCCCACCTCCCGGCGTGCGATTCTGGCAAGTAGCTTGCCCATCTTGGGGATGGGACGGTTGATGGAACTCTACGCAAAAATGGAACCGGGTCGGGAGCAAGTCTGCCTTTTTCACGACCGAGAATCGGCTATGAAATGGCTACGTGTAGAAGTTCCTCCGGTGTAGTGGCGTGCCGCGATTCTGGAACACGTTCGACACCGGAGGCGTCTGCCAAGCATGGCGGCAGCTTGGTCTGCTTCTGCCATGCCCCGTCCCCGACTGCTTAATGAGTTGAACGCGACCCGACTGACGCCAAGTAAATTGCACCGACTGAACCAAACCCGGAATCCCTATGCTTGAGAGGTCTGTTGATTGGAGGTCGGTCATGGCAACGGCGATAACGAATGTTCGTACTTCGGTGCGTGGGTTGGGTGAAATCGCGCTCCGCGTCAGCAACGTCGATGGCATGCAGAAGCTCTACGAAGAGGTCATCGGTCTCCCGCTCATGACCAGAGTCCCTAACTGCGCCTTCTTCAAAATCGCCGGTGGCTTCGGTGGGCACACTCAAGTGCTCGCCCTGTTCGACCGATCAGCCAGTTCGAGTTATTCCGCGCCAGATGCCAAGACTTCAACCATCGACCACATCGCGTTTGAGATACCGCTTGCTGATTTTGAAAACGAACTCAAGAGGTTGCGGGCGCTGGGACTTCAAGTGGAAACCACCGAGCACGCGTGGGTACATTGGCGCTCACTCTATGTGAACGACCCCGAAGGCAATCAGGTTGAGTTGGTGTGCTACGACCAGAGTATTTGACACAGTCTGCGATCTGCCATCCCTTTCGCAGTGCAGCTTTTCGCTGGGACAAGATGAGCCGAGTGCCTGCTGTTATCTGGACGATCTCGCGAGTTGCTGCCGCAATACTCCTCGTAGGGTGGATTGCTTTGCACTTGCGGGTGCTAGACCGCGCTTTCGCCGTAAGGCTGCCGGAATGGCTCAAACCAGCGGGGATCGTATTGCTCTTTCTCGGAGGAATCATCGTTCTAGTCTGCGGCGGAATGCTCAGCACATTCCGTATTGTCCCCACGGAATTTGTGGTCATCGGGCCTTTTCGCTACGTGCGAAACCCGATGTCGCTGGGGGCTATCACAATGATGTTTGGGCTGGGTCTGTTATGTCGCTCTATTTCGATCTTGCTTTTGTCCGCGCTGCTCTTTCTCGGCATGCACATGTTTGTAGTGTTCGTGGAAGAGCCGGGACTGGAGAAGCGGTTCGGCGCGAACTATTTGCGATACAAGCAATCGGTAAACCGTTGGCTTCCAAAGTTTCAGCCCGCTTCTAAATGAGACTGGTTGTGCAGCCATTGCGACAGCTATCTCAGCGCGAAGAGTTTCTGGCGAACCTCAGGTGCCACATCCACAACTGCCCCGCCGAAATATACAGGCGCAGCCGTTCCCCATTGAACGCCGCTGGCGCAGACCGCAGCCACGTCCCAGAGAATGCCGTGGCGCTGCCAGCAGAGTGCCTGTGAACTTGGAAATTGCTGGTGCAGTTCCCTTGCCACGAGGTGGTCTTTGTCCCAGAATTGCACAGCGCGTGGGTCTGGCACCCTTGCTTGAACCCATCCGCTTGGTCTTGACCAATCGGACGGCAGCATTGGTTCCCATACGACAATAACTCGGACTCGCGCCGAAGGATTCTGCTTCAATATCTTCTCAATCGCGGAAGACCCCCGCAAACAATACGCTCATGTCGGCGACAGAAGCAGCACCAAGCGTGCGCAGTCAGCAGCGTTGTTGAACTCCAGTCTAAAGTGCTCGATGTTCTCCGGCGTTAGCGATGTGAGCGGAGGCTGACCGGGCGGCGTTCCTTTCGACAGCCAGAGATACCAGACGATCAAGAGCACAGCGATGATCGCGGCGAGGAACGGGAAGCATGCCTTTACTCAAGCGTCAGCATCATTTTCTTGAAATCGAAAGTAGCCTTGTGTGCCTGCTGCAACAAGTCCATGCCGAGGTTTCCTTGGAGGTAGCGACTGGATTCGGTAGTGCGCGTCAACAGGACATTGGCGGGCTTTAGAGTGACCGGAAAGCCTCCGATGCTTAGTCGCAAGGATTCGAGAATAGCGGCATTCATGTTCTTGGCACCGCCGACCCCCTCCATTTTGTACGATTCCGTTTTTGATGCGGTGCGGATGAGTTCGGGAAATAGTTCCGCAAAGGGCGGATAAAGATCGGTAGTGTCCGCGCCTGTATCTAACCTGAGCGTGAGGTTGTGATCCTCAAATTGGATCAACGCGAGGGCGCCGTGTTCATGGAAGCAGAGGTTGGGCTGGCTTAGACTACTCGACGAAGACTTGGAATTGATCCCAAAAGTCTTATCGGCTTGCCAGCCAAACCTTTCCAACGCCAGCAGCACCGGAAGCCCAATTACGCCGCGTGAACCGGGCGGCAATTGGTTGAACGGAGGCTGATTATCAGAAAATACAAGGAAAGCGACATGGTTCAGTCGGAATGTACCTATAGAAAGCTCGTTGGCAACAGCGACACGGGAATCAACTTCCGCACCAGTTACATCCCCTTCCTTGATTTGCGCGTTCAGTACATGCAGGTTGAATCGTTTGGCATCCGACTCGCTCAGTGCGGATACATCCGCCCCCGTATCAAACCAGTAAGTCCCTTGCACACCATTGATTTCGATGGGTAAAGCATCCTTCATTTCGAGAGTTGTAGAAGCTCGCCGAACCACAGACTGATCGGCAGAGTCACGCAGGGCAGCCAAGAGCGGTCGGTCGTCCTTCACATCAGAGTCATCAGGATGAACTACAAGAATTGCATCGACATGCGTTAGTGCCTCATGGTATTTCCCCAACCGAAAGTACGCGGCAGCCAAAACCCTATGCGCTTCAATCGCAATCTCTGGCTGCGGTTCCGACTTGATGACTTTTGCAAGTTTACTCTCACAATTCCACAGGTCGTTGAATGCGCAAGCGACAGCACCTTGATAAAACAACGGTGCAGAACTTTTTTGGACGAATTCGCGAAGCTCGAACCAGCGATGCGCCTTGTAGAGCGATTTCAGCGTCGCGTCGTCGCTAGATGCACCAAAGGAAAGGCAAGCCGAGAGAAGGCAACACGCTCCGACAAGCATCGCAAGCACTCTACAAATGTAGGTTCTCTCTGGTATCTTCAAGGCTCAACGGTGCAAGCAAATGGATTCTATCGGGAATTCGTCTGGTTAGCTACCGTTGAGTTCGTCAATCGTCTGCAAGAGGTGATTGGTCGAGCGAGCCAATCTGTCGCAAGCCCAAACCAGCTTCTAGATCGCGGGCGAAGTCTCCGTCGAGCGTTACGGTGGAACCGTGCGCTTCAGCCAGCGCGAACGCTCTGACTTTCGCCGAGCTAAGATGGTCTTTTCAAAACTTGAAGGAGGGAATGTGATCGCGAGAATTTGGCATGGTTACACCAGACCGGAGCACGCCGACGCTTATGAGGCGATGCTAAAGCCGGAACTTCTGCCGGGTATCGGCAACGCCAAAGGATACAAGGGCAGCTACTTGCTTCGGAGAAAGGCTGGGGACGAGACAGAGTTCATCACAATCATGTTTTGGGATTCCATGGAGTCGATCCGCGCTGTCGCTGGACACGACTACGAAACTGCCGTAGTTCCAGAAGAACGCCGTAAATACCTTTCTCACTACGACCCGAAGTCCGTCCACTACGAGGTCGTTTCGACCCACTACTTGGAGGTGCGATGAAGGTTCTTACAGCCTACCGATGCGCTCCCAACCACCGGGTTGGGCACTCACCAAGCCCAGATCATCCACGACGATTTCTCTTGTAAATATTTAATCAAATATGTACTACAAGCAGGCTGTGCTGGGCTGTTTTCATGCCACGTGACCCAGTACAAAGACAAACACATATGCGATAACGGGCACCAAAAAGGAATAGACGCAAAAGACTTTCCACAGTCTTTCTTCTCCGCGCCAGACGCATAGAATCGACATCTTCTGACAGAAACTTGATGGCGACGAATCGGTCAAGGCGGGTGTCTTCGGCTTTGTAGACAACCCCCATCCCACCAGCGCTGAGTTTTTCTACGATGCGGTAATGGGAAATGGACTGTCCGATCACGAGTGGCGCAGGAACTCAGGTCGGAATGGTACGGATCACGAGAAGGCCAAGTCAACGGGCACGGTGAGAGGAGCGGAAAAAGGCAAAAATGTCACTCGCTTTGTTTTCTTAGGCTTGTCAGCTGGTGGCCAGCAGAGGTTCCGCCGCAAGAGCCGCAAGCGAATGAATTCATTGGGTTGGAATTTCGGATTTCGTTGTTTCGCCCGGTATACCTTGTGATCCGGGTGGCCAACACTGGAACAACGCAAGGTTCGACAAGTTTGATCTGAGAGTCCCGGACACTGATCGGCATATCAAGTCAGTGCAGCCGACAATTCCCACGTTTAGTGACTCAACACGCTAAGAGAGTGTTGTAGCTCTTCGGCGGGCAACCACTGTCCCCGAACCATTACGCCCACAGGGTTCTTCAAAGTACGAATGTCCGTTAGTGGATCGGCAGAGACCAATAGCAAATCCGCTC
>JASHRE010000112.1 GCA_030037515.1 Candidatus Sulfotelmatobacter sp. | reverse complement strand
TTGTCGGCGGAATCTGTAGCGGCTCCGCCGATGTGTTCGCGCGCTTCTTGGCGGGCGATTTCCGCAAGATTCTCGCGCACATAAAGGACGGGCTGATTCTGCATGCCCTCACGCTTCGTGTAGAAGTAGTAGCGTCCGGCCATCTGGGGCGGCGTAACGTTGCCGATCGAGAGCAATTCAGTCAGGCGCTTTTCGATCGCCGCGCGTCCGGGCAGCGGATCGAGAATCGAGCGCGTGTATGCCATCTCTTCCGCGACCCACTTTTGGGTTGCAGGACTGTTCGCGTCTTCAAGCCACCGGTAGTTGTCGATGACGCGCGTTCCGTGAAAGATCTCAGCGTACGGCTTGATTTCCGCCTTGGGAGGGGTTGTCGGGGTTGGATGCTCTGGAGGTTTCGAATTCTGCGAGGTGTAAACGGCGTCGACGAAAATGACGACGACAATGAAGAGAGATGAAGACGCGAGCAGCAAACGAAAACCTCCTGACATGAGCACCTCAGTTACGCCAGCGGATGCAGCGGTCGGAACTGCCTTGATTCTTCGTCCTGGCGTGAGCTGGACGAAGCGAATCTTGAATTTAGCAACCTTGAGTCCGCCGATCCAGCGTATCAGAAATAAGCCGGGACCCGGCTGAAGTGCGAGATGCAGCCGGGCGAATGCCGGCGCAGACGGTCGGCGTATATCAGTAACGCGATCAGTTCGGGTTTCTGTACCGAATTTTCCATGGAGCTCCGCGGGCGCAATTGCGCGAACTTTGTCGGATGATGGGTGGATTGTTGAGGCGAGATTGAGGGACGAGGGAGAGTCATTCTGAACGATGGGACCGACGTCACCCGATTCCAATGTCGCACAAAGACGATGATCGCGAACATACCGCGAACGAATGTCGTTGCAAATTGGCTGCCGCGCCACGTGGGAAGTGTGTAGGGGAACGCAGGTTCACCGAGCGCCTCAAGCTGCTTTGCTAATGACTCGCTGATGCGGACTCTGTAACGTTCATTGGTCTTGGTGCGATTGCCACGAATAACCTTGCCCTGAATCACCGGACGACGTTCCGGCTTTGGCAGTCCGTATTTTGTGGCGTCATCCTGCGACAGCCCCTTGGCGGCAGCCAGAATCTTCTCGACCTGCTTCTTGGTCGGCGGCTCAACTTCCGTCTTCTCGTAGCGGATGCGAAATTGTGGATTGATCTTGGGGTTCGGGATCGGGGACTTCTCGATGTAGCCCATCCCCGCAGCCCACGAAAAGAAACCGCTGATGACAGACCAGTGGACGCTCATAGGACATAGAATTGTCATTACTCAAAACCCTTCAATGAGAATCTGATCAAAAATCGGGACGGCCTGCCCCGAGACCGCGTGCAAACGAGTTTTGGCTTGAACTCTCTGACATGTTGTCCTACATTGGCCCGCATGCAGATTCGTTTGTCCCTGCTTCTGTCCCTACTATTGCTGACCCTGATGTTTGCGGAGGTGGGGCGAAATCAACCTCCGCCCGGACAAGCAGCAGCACAATCGGGTGAGCCAAACCTCCTGCCAGCGAAGGTCCACGGTTGCTGTAGTCGGGAATTAGCGCGCACTTAGCCGTAGGCTAACGCGGCAGTCGTGCCGCCACAACTGGTGCATCTGCACTAGAGCAAGCGAAACCATTCTTGTGCACCACAAAATGCCGTACTAAACTCAGGGTGAATTTTTTGCGGTAGAGGTTGCGGGCTGAAGGGCGAAGTGAATTCAAGCCTCCACCGTTGCAATTAACATGACACCCTCTCGATCATTACTCGTGCTGTTTGTCGGGGCCGTGAGCGGCTTCGCCCTAGGGGTCCTCCCAGAGATCGCACCGAGATCGCGCCCCCCCCAAATTACTTTTATTCCGCGCACCAGCGGCACCACCCTCTCGGAGAACATGCATGCCGGCGCCGATCAGGCAGCAAAGGAAGCGGGGTTTCGTTTGTATTGGAACGCACCCACCCACGAGGATGATGTGGATCGGCAGATATCTTTGATGTCGAGCGCCTTGGCAAACAACACGAGAGGGCTGATCTTGGGACCGACCAATGGTCCTGCAGTCACCACGACCCTGAACGAGTTTGTCGCCCGCCACATCCCGGTGGTTATCGTGCAAACGGACTCACCTGTTCCGACTGGACGTTATGTCACGTCGGTCACGCCAGATCAAGACGCGGTTTCCAAATTAGCAGCCGTGCGCATTCTTGAGGTTCTGGGAAGTGGTGGTGGACAGGTTGCAATTTTGGGTCTGGATGGAACAGCACCTGAGACGTTACAGCGCGGTCGATACTTTCTTCAGTATGTGCGCACTCATCCAGAAGTGCAGATAGTGGCACAACAAAGGGGCACATCTCTGGTCCAAGAAGCGGAACAGAACGCCGGCGAGGTATTGGATGGCTTCCCTCAGTTGAAAGCTCTGTTCGCAGTCAGTGCGACCGCGACCGCGGGTGCCGTACAAGCCGTTCGCCAGCGTGGGCTGGGTCGTTCCGTCACTCTGGTCGGTTGCGACGACGATCTTTTCTCCACCGTCAACGCACGTGATGGCAGCCTCGATTCTATCGTTATCACGGACGACTACCGTGTAGGGTCTCTGGCGGCGAAGGCCTTGCTCGATGCGATCGGAGGTCACAATCTCCCTAAGCCTTGGCACGTTGAACCGCGGCTACTCACTCGTAAGGATCTTCAGGTGCAGCCGTGAGCCACGCACACATGGAAGTTGAACAACCGAGACAACTTCGGGATCAGTCATCAATAGA
>JASHRE010000111.1 GCA_030037515.1 Candidatus Sulfotelmatobacter sp. | reverse complement strand
ATCCAGTGGCCGTAGCGCTCGACGAGCGGACGCCCGCCGTAGCAGCCGATTTCATACGCCACCAGCGACCCCAGGTTGCAGCCGATCGCGCCCGCCGTCGCGAGCCAGAACAGTCTGAACACTCCCTGGTATGCCAGATATCCGCCGAAGGGCATGATCAGCTCCGACGGCAGGGGAATGCACGCCGACTCGATCGCCATGAGAAAAGCAATGCCGCCGTAGCCGGTGGCCGCCACTACGCTCTTGATGAAGACAAAGATCAGGGCGAGAAGTTTTTCACTCATTGGAAGAAACAGTTGTCAGTTGTCAGTTCTCAGTAGGCAATTCCTGAGTGGTCCACGGTTTGCGATGACCGCCAAAAGAACCGGCGGCACGTTCAGTGTATCGGAAAGCAGGTGCTCGGCGCCTTTCGCGGTCCGGTGCGCAACCCAAAAGCGAAGGCTTCTGCCCACGACCAAACGACCATCGACAAAAATAAAGCTGAGAACTGACAACCCGGACCTGGGATCAGAACGACCCCTCCTGGGTAAAGGCGTAGCCGGGAAGCGTGGCGCCCTGCGGACTCTTGGCCACCTTCACGCGCAGGGTAGGAGCGTCAGGAGCGGTAATGCCCGCCAGCCGCAGCATCGCGTATTGCGTGAACACCTCGTTGTAAACCTTGGTGACGAGATAATCTTGGCCATCACTGTCACTGCGCCAGACTTGTCCGAGTTGGATGGAATTGACGGCCATGATCGATAATCCGCTCGATTCAGATTAGCGAGCCGACCAAAGCCCGTCAATTGCGAGCGAGGTTACCGAGGGACAAGTCCGAACGCTGGCTCCCGAATTGCAAATCCCGTGTGGCGCGGACACTCCTGTCTGCTGGATTTTTGGCCCGGGCTGGAGTTCCCGGGGGTTGTTAGCGTTCCGGCGGCAAGAGCTTATCGAGCGCAGAGATCGCAAGGAACGCCGCGTGACCAGCGCAACCCTAACCTGGCAGGAAACAGAATTCGCAGCGCTCGGGGGAGTCGAACAGGCCTCCTATGGGTTTGCACCGTCCTTTGCGGTAAAAGCCTTTTTGGTTGTCGAGATCGTGCAGGTCGCAGACCAATTCGCCTTTATCGATCCGTACTTGTTATGATTCCGGCGAGGAATACGGAACGCATGCCGCGCGGAATCACTCCACGACGACCCTCCCGAGCCGGCCGACAGGATCGCATAGGGCGCGGAATCGCACCGGCAACGAAACAACCGAAGGTCGACAAAAAAATCCACAAGAAACCTTCCCCCCCGAGCGCGGACGGGGGAGCCCGCGCCACACGAGCAAGCCAAGACTACAACCCACTGGCTCCCGAGCGTATTGCGGAAATCCTGAAGCGCCTGGATCAGCTCTATCCCCACGTCACCTGTGCGCTCACGCATTCGAGTGCGTGGCAGCTTCTGGTCGCGACGATTCTCTCGGCGCAATCCACCGATGTGAATGTAAACCGCGTCACCCCCGAACTATTTCGAAAATATCCCACGGTCGAAGCCTTTGCCGGGCTTACACCCGAACAGCTTGAACCCCAGGTGCGTTCCACCGGATTTTTCCGGAATAAATCAAAATCCGTCGTGGGCGCGGCCAAGAAGATCGTCACCGACTTCGGCGGCAAGGTTCCCGATAACCTGCAAGATCTGCTCACACTGCCCGGCGTGGCGCGCAAAACCGCGAACGTTGTGCTGGGCACATGGTTCAAAAAAGCTGACGGCATTGTGGTCGACACGCACGTCCACCGCATCTCCCGCCGCCTCGAACTCACGCGGGAGAACGATCCGCAGAAAATTGAGCTGGATTTGATGAAGATCATTCCGCGGGACAAATGGATTTTGTTCTCCCATCAGATCATCTGGCATGGACGCAAGCTTTGCTATGCCCGCAAGCCACGCTGTGTCGACTGCCCGCTCGAAACTCTCTGCCACGCCGCCGACAAAACCTGGAGCACCGTCGACGTGCATAAGACAGCGCAATAGGTTCCTGCCGGACTACTGATTTCCCATCTCGTCTAGGATTGGTTCGCGCAGCCCGCGGAGACGCGCGCTTTTCGCCGCGAATGTGAAAATCACAACCTCATTTCTTCCCTGCCTGAGCCACGGAGCGGGAACGTACAGCGTTTGCTGGGGACCGACATTCCAGAAGCGTTCGACATGGCCGTTGATCCAGGCCGCCCCCTTGCCCCATCCGCGAGTGTCGAGGAAGGTATCGCCGACTGTCTGGAGAACAAAGTGTCCCTGGTATAACGCCGGGCCTGAGGAATGTTTGCCCGGATCTATCCCGGCAAAATCCACTTTCGAAAAATCTTCCATCGGCAGCGGGAAGACCTGGAAGCCGGTGATTTCGTGGCCCGCGAGCATCACAGGGCCATCGATCCCTTGCCGCTCGTTTCGCAACTTGGTGCTGAAGTTAATGCGTCCCGTGCCTTCCACCAGGATGTCGAGTTGATCGTCTCGCCTGGCCTGAAGTTGGATGCGGTCTTGTTTCCTACGCCGATCCGCCGTGCCAACGAGTTTGCCATTCAGATAGACTCGGGCGTAGCTGCGCAGTGCCGGTAAAATCAGATCGCCCGACGCCGACGACTCTAGCGTAGTCCGATACAGAATGTAGCCGTACGACTGGCCGAACGCTTCCATGTTGCGCGGCTGCTCGCTATGCGTCCCTCCAGCGAAACCGTGATCGCGAATCAAGTCCCACAGGCTGGCCGTCTTGTCGACCTCAAATTCAGGAATTTCGACGACCGGCAACGGCGCGGGAGGGTCCGGAAACGTCACATTCGGCCGATGCTTCGCGATCACCTCGCGAAAAGCGTAGAACTTGTTGGTGAGCACTCCCGATTCACTCACCGGCGAATCGTAGTCGTAACTGGTCACGTCCGGCTCGTAATTATTGTGATCCCAATTCGCCCCGCTCATGAAGGCGAAACTCGTTCCCCCATGAAACATGTAGAGATTGATCGAATATCCTTGGTTCAAAATCCAGTCGATTTCCTTGGCCTGCTCGGCGGTGTCGGTCGTGTGGTGGTGCTCTCCCCAATGGTCGAACCAGCCATCCCAGTACTCGCTGTTGAACATTGGCTGTCCGGCCCGGAATTTCGCGAGCTTGGCAAATTCCGACTTCGCCTCGCCCGGACCGAAGTTCACCGCGGCATGAACGTCGGGCAGAGTGCCGGCCGCGAGTTCGTCGCCGCCATCGGCCGTAAAAAGAAGCGAGTCGCTGAAACCGGCCTCACGCAAGGTGTCGCGGACCCACTTCAGATAGGATTTGTCGTTGCCGAACGATCCGTATTCGTTCTCCACTTGAACCGCTAGGATGGGTCCGCCCCGCGCCAGTTGCAGCGGAGCTAGCTCCTGCCCGAGCCGTTTGAGCCAACGTCCGGCGGGTGCCAGAAACTTCGGATCCGTGCTGCGCAGCACAATATCGGGATCGGCCAGAAGCCAGGCGGGGAATCCGCCAAGATCCCATTCGGCGCACGAATATGGCCCGGGACGCAGGATCACAAACAGTCCCTCCTCCTGCGCCATGCGGATGAAAGCCGCCGCGTCGAGCGAGCCGCTGAAATCGTAGACGCCGGGCTTCGGTTCATGCGCGTTCCAGAAGACATAGGTCGAAACCGTATTGAGACCCATCGCCCGCGCTTTTTTGAGGCGGTCGCGCCAGTACTCGTGCGGAATGCGGGCATAATGCATCTCGCCGGAAATGATCTGAAATGCCTTGCCGTCAAGAACAAAGCGGTCGCCTGCGATGGCGAACTTGTGCCCAACCCGAGGTTTCTGTGAGAAGGCGACCGTAGAGAGGAAGAGTAGGCCGCCGACCAGCACAATATTGCGAGAAATCATGAGCGACTCCGGTTTCGCCAGTCCTGATTAACCAGAAAGGAGACGAAGGTGCACGAAGCAAACCAGCCTTGGTCGCACGCCGCGTCCCTTCGTGACCTTGGTGGCTTATTGAATTTAAAACACGTCCGGCGCTCAGGCGCGAGACGTCTTACAAAAATCCGGGGCCCCGGGTGGCGGATGTGCAGGCCGCCCACAGCCGTTTCCTTGCATCATGCCTGCGT
>JASHRE010000110.1 GCA_030037515.1 Candidatus Sulfotelmatobacter sp. | reverse complement strand
GTCGAGCCGGCGGGCAAACATGTCGGTGAAACCGTCGGGCATGTGCTGCACCACCACAATCGCTCCGGGAAAATCCGGAGGCAGCGTCCCCAGCAGATATTCGAGCGCCTGCGGGCCTCCGGTGGAAACGCCGATCGCGACGACCTTGGTCGGCGATCCCTTGGGGGCGGCCGCTTTCTGCGGTTTCGCTGGACTTGCCGATAACATGCGCGGCTTGAGCTTGCACTCCGCCGCGGCCTTAATCTTGGCGATCAACTCGCGGGAAGTTTCCGCCATGTGCGCGGAAGCGTCGCGCGGCTTGGTGACGAAATCGAACGCGCCCAGCCCCAACGCTTTCATCGTGACCATAGCGCCGTCCGTCGAGTGCGAACTGAACACGATCACCGGCACGGGCTCGCGCCGCATAATTTCTTTCAGCGCGTCGATGCCATTCATACCGGGCATTTCCAGATCAAGCGTGACCACGTTCGGCTTCAGCTCTTCGATTTTCTTCAGGCAGAAAGAGCCATCCATGGCCGTGCCGACCACGTCGATCGACGTGTCCGTGGCGAGCATCTGCGGGATAAGCTTGCGCATGAGCGCCGAATCATCGACCACCAGCACGCGGACTTTTTTCTGGGCGCTCATGCCTCACCGCCCGCGCCTGCGCCCACGGCTAGCCGCATGCGATCGGTGGATGTAAGCAGCAATCCGGAACTGACCTGACCGGTCTGATCCGGGCGAGCTTGTGCCACATGCTCCACCACGGCCGGAAGATTGAGAATGAGCACCACCCGGCCATCGCCCAGAATGGAAGCGCCGGAGACCAGGTCGGTCGAGAAGGTCTGTTCGTCCAGAGCTTTGATGACCAGTTCCTCTTCGCCTTCGAGCGCATCGACGATGAGTCCGTACTTGCGTTCACCGACCAAAATGACGAGGACAAACAGCTTCGTCTTGCGATCCGCTTCGGACGCGGGCCGTCCCAGCCGCAACAGCGGCAGCACCTGATTGCGCAGCTGCAGCACTTCGTAGTTATCGACCTGATGGACTTCGGACTCGAGCGTGCGGGAGATCTCGACCACGGCGTTGAGCGGGATCGCATACAAGCGCTGTTCGACCCAGAACAACAGCGCGCGAATGATTGCCAGCGTCAGCGGCAGCTTGAGACGGAACGTCGTGCCCTCGCCCAGCCGGGTTTCGACGTTGATCGAAGCTTTCAGCCGGTGCAGCACGCTCTGCACCACGTCCATACCGACCCCGCGTCCGGAGATTTCTGTGACCTGCTCGGCGGTGCTGAAGCCCGGGCGAAAGATGAAATCAAGAGCTTCGGTTTCCGTGAGTCGCGCCGATTCTTCAGGACTGGTAAGCCCGAGTTCGAGGGCTTTGGCGCGGATTTTCTGGGCGTCGATGCCGCGGCCGTCGTCAGTGACTTCGATAATGACATGATTTCCCTGATGGTAGGCGTTCAGCCGCACCGTGCCGTGGGCCGTTTTACCCGACTTGCGGCGTTGTTCCGGCGATTCGATGCCGTGGCTAACGGCATTACGAACCAAGTGGGTGAGCGGCTCGCCGATGGCGTCGAGAATGCCTTTATCAAGATCGGTGTCTTCGCCGCTGACCGCAAGCTCGACCTCGCGTCCACATTGGCGGGCGACGTCGCGCACGAGCCGCGGAAAGCGCCGGAACAGTTGGTCGACGGGCACCATGCGGATCTTCATCACCGAACGCTGCAGGTCGTTGAGCACGCGCGACTGGAAGGCCATAGCATCGGAAAACTTTCCCCGCAGCAGTTCCTTGGGATAGCGCTTCGCGAATTCGTTAATGGCCTGCTGCAACATCGACTTGCCGATGATCAGCTCGCCGACCAGATTGAGAACGTTGTCGATGCGCCCGGCTTCCACGCGCAGGATGTTTTCCTGAACAACCGGGCTTGCCGTAGCTTCAGGGCGGGCGGCAGCAGGGGCAGGATCGGGCAAGGCCGGTTCAGGTTGTGCAGCAGCTTGGGGCCGAGCCGCCCGTTCGCAAGACTCCTGATCCTTGCCGGCCGCCGGCGCCGGCGCCAGCAGGAGTTCGACCGTGACCTCGTCAACAATCGTAGGAATCTTGCATTTGGCCGCGATCTGCTCTGCGGTTTGCACGGTCGCCAACACGAAGTCGACGTACTTCGACGCGGCCGGCGATTTGATATCCGGACGAACCGCAATCACCGGGCCCATCGTGCTGATGGCGTTGTGCACCAGCTGGCGCCCCGCAATGGGCATGGCGCAATGGGGATCCATCTTGACCGTGACCTGCAATACGTCCTGGCCATCGGCCTGCGCGTTGGTCATGGCCCGGCGTTCGTATTCGGTCCAGTCGGAAATGGATTTTGCCCCTGACGGTGTCGAGGAAGTCTTGGCGCTCACCGGCTTCGATGCGGATTTCTTCACCGTCCTGCCGCCCGCCGTTTTCTTCCCGCGGGGGGCGGTTTTTTTCTTCATCGGCACCGCCGTCACCTCAATCCTCTTGCTCAGAGCCTTGGTGGAAGGAAGCTTGCCGCCGCGGCGATATGCGGCAATCATCTCGACGAACACATCAGCGGCGGCAAAGGCGATCTCGGCCACGGCCGAGTGAGCGGCAGCACCGTCGAGCGACAGCGCGTCTTCGAACTGATGCGCCAGCTCGCTCAGTTCGCGCAAGCCGCAGGCCGCAGCATCGCCCTTGAGGGTGTGCACCGTGCGCCGGATGGAGCGCACGATTTCCTGGTCGCCGGGACTTTTTTCCAGCTTGAGCGCTTCATCGTTGAGCGCCTGCAACAATTCCTGCGAGGTCTCGTAGAAGAGCTCCCGCAGTTCCAGGCCGCGCTCATCAGGGGATTGAGTCATCGTCTACTCCCTGGCCTCCACGCGCTGATACGCGGTGCCGCTGTCCCGGTGCACCATCTGGAATTTCTTGGTCAGCCCGAGCAGGCTCTCGGCGTGGCCA
>JASHRE010000109.1 GCA_030037515.1 Candidatus Sulfotelmatobacter sp. | reverse complement strand
AAACGATTTCACTGACGCCTGGTTCGTCGGATTTTCTCCAACAACGACCTGCGGCGTCTGGATCGGCTACGACGAGAAGAAATCTCTCGGCGCGAAGGAAACCGGTGCGCACGCCGCTCTTCCAATATGGATCAACTTCATGGCCGCAGCCATGGCCGGGAAAGACGCGGGCCAATTCCAGCCTCCGCCCGTCATCGTGCACGCGGTCGCGCAAAAACTCGACACTCCCGACAACGCACCAGAAACCGACGAATCTCACTAGAACAACATGCGGGTGCGCGTTCTACGCTGTTTTCGTGGGGGGATTTTGACCTTGACTATCCAGACAAACACATCCTTTTTCCTCAGACTCCCCCGTGCCCTCCGTCGTGAAAAATTCCGCCCTCAACTACAATGACGCCGAAGAAAGAGGGATCATGAAATTTCTGCTCATCCTCACACTGGCGTTATCTGCCCCAGCACGAACCGCGTCTGTGAGCGCCAACACAACAACCGCCATCACTGCCGTGCTTCACGCGCAACAAGACGCCTGGAACCATCACGATCTGGGAGCCTTCATGTCCGGATACTGGAACTCCCCCAAGCTGACCTTTTTCTCAGGCGGCCGCGAAAATCGCGGATGGCAACAAGCCCTCGGCCACTATCGCGCCACCTACTCCAGCCCCGGCCACGAAATGGGAAAACTGGAATTTACCAATCTCCGCGTCGAACCGCTCGGACCCGACTCCGCTTTTGTACGCGGCGAATATCACCTCACCATGCCCGATGGCAGAACTCCCCACGGACTGTTCACTCTCATCTTGCGCAAATTTCCCGACGGCTGGAAGATCATCCACGACCATTCCTCCGCGTCGGACCAGTAGGTGTGGGCCGGCGCCCTCGTCCGCCGCGCGCCGCAGCACACGAGACGGCGAATTGGGATACCCGTTGTTCGCGACGCCCATATAGGAACAGCCGCCCCCAGCCGTCAGGCGCGGCGTAGCTCGGCAGCCTTCAGCGCGCGGAACCAGCAAACGCTCTTTTGAAACTTTGAAAGGAGTCGGCTTTCAGCCGCGCTGCAAGGTCCAACACAGGTTCCAGCGCCGTCCACGCTTCCCCATGCACTTCACTCCTACCAGTGCCTCATGGCTCAACAGGGTGGAGCGTTTCTTCCATGACCTTACCCAGAACCAGTTGTGTCGCGGAGTCTTTCGCGATCTCGAAGAACTCATCCTGGCCATCGGCAATTACATCGACCGCCACAACCAGAATCCCAAACCCTTCATCTGGACGGCGCGTGCCTCCGATATCCCGGATAAGGTCAAGAGTGCTCGCCGCACGCTGGATACACGTCATTCTGCATGACGCACTACATTAGCACCCAGTTGCCGGTACCTGGCACTGCATGGCCCGGCCCTCATTTGAACTGAGAGGAACCCGTTTTACCAGATCGAGCATAAAGCCACAAGCTGTGCGGCCCGTCCCAAACCAAACGCATTGAAGGCAGCTAAGCTTTGGCGCTCTGCGCGGTTATGCTCAGGTTCTCGGAAAGAGTGGGGTAAATTTGCTTACCAGCTCGGAAGAACGCCTACTGATTCCGGTCCGGCTCATCAAAAGTGGGAAGCTTGACGAAGTGGGGTTGACGGGATTGGTTCCCATTTCTAGCAAATTCAAACGTCTCACCCTGCCGGTCGCACCAACCGCGACGGGCTTGGGCTGACTAACTTCCGAATTTCCGGACCCCAATTCCACCGAGTGGCAGCCCGTGCGGGCACTTGAACCGAGGAAGTTAATGCGTGGGAAGAATCGGTTCGTTCGGGCTTGAAATCAGCCTTGATTGCGCGGTTTTGACGGGTGGAAGTGGGAAACCGAAAGCATTTTGCGCGAGACAAGGCTCGCTCGTGTTGGTCGCTCTTCGTCCTTGGACAACCTGACGACGGCTTGCCTCACTTAGCCCGAAGTTCCAGATCGGTTCAGGCAGTATTCTGCTGATTCGCTGGGAGATAGTTGAAAATTCAGTTTCCGGCTACTGACAACAGATTCAGCAACTCATAGGCCCGGGCCTGCAGAGGTGTCGGCGGCGGTACTTGCTGAAACGTGGGACCCGACTTATCGGTTTGCAAGCTGAAGGTTACTCGGGCGCGGCTGGCTAAGTCCGCAAGCAGGGTGGTGAAACTGTGCACCGGTAATTCGTCAGGCGTCTGGTGCGTGAGTTTCTTGGCTTGAGCCGATTCCGAGCTGCGGGGCGGTAGAACCGGATCGCGGCGTTGTCGTTGTTCGGCAAGTTCCTCGTCTTCAAACAGCAGAGGCGCCCACACCCGCCGCAGATGCCACTCCACATAGTAGGCCAGCATGCACAGGAAAATATGCGCCGGTACTCGCTCCTCAGTGCGATGACGAATGGGACGAATCAGCAGGTCCAGACCCTTCAAACTGCGGAAGGCACGCTCCACCTGCGCCAGACTCTTGTAGCCGCGCACCGTATCGGCGGCCGATAACTGCTCCGCCGTCTCGCTGGTGCGCAGCACATAAATCCCATCCAACTTCGCTTCCTGCTCGACCGCTTCCACCCGCCGCGACCAACTCAACTTGCCCGGCTCGATGCTATGGCTGAAGTGTTTGCTCATCTTGTATTTCCCCAAGACCTTGCCCACCTTCAAAGCAATCTCGGTCGCCGTCAACGGCTTCTGCGTGCGGCGTTCTACTTCTTTCACGATCCGGCTCAGCGCTTTCTCGGTCGATTGCAATAACTCTTCGCGTTTCCGTTTTCGCTCTTCCGCCAGCAGCGGGTTGTAGCAAACCATCAAGCGTTCTCCCGCATAATGTGCCGATTGAATCTCGATCAAATTCTGCTCGTCTAACAACGACAACTGCAACGCTGCTTCGGCCAGCAAGCCGCGAATCGCCACACTGGTCAAGGCCGTGATCCAACCCATCTGCGGATGGGCTTTGAGCTTTTCAATCTGGGGCTGAGTCAGCATGCCGCGATCTCCGACCAGCACCACCCGCGACAACTGAAAGCGCTCGCGCAACTTGTTCACTTGATCCACCACCGTGGTGGGATCGCCGGTGTTGCCGGGATAAACCTCGACCGCGATGGGGCGACCTTCCCCATCGGTCATCAGGCCATAGACGATGATGGGCAATCCTTTCTGGCCATCGCGATCATGCCCATACTTGGCCAGCGGGCAATGACGGCCTTCGTAATAACTGCTGCTCACGTCATAGAGCACCAGACTGCCCTCGCGCAGGTAGCGCGCGGCCAGTTTCTTCTCGATCCGCGGCTGTCGTTCTAAGAGCCAGTCCATGGCCTGATACAACTCATCTTCTGTGGCTTCACTGACGCCCAGCTCCTCGGCCAGAGTAGTGCTGTGCCACTGGCGCGTGGTGGCCAACTTGGAACAGGGATCGAGCAAACGTTGCAGGATCATGGCCAGGACCAAGTCGCGTTCGCGGCAAGGCTTGGAGGAAAGCATGGCATCCAGACCGAGCTTGCGTACCGCCAGGAGGAGAGCTTCGACATGGCCGTGGGGCGAAGTCTTTTGCGTGGTGAGCAGATCCTGGGGAGAGACCAAGGGCTCGTCGCGCAGCAGGCGGCGGAAGGATTCGATTTTTTTCTGGGGCCAGTGGGAGAGGTTGGCCAGAGTGCGCTGGCAGGTTTTGTTGCCCTCGCGCCAGCCTTCGCGCAACAGGATGGCGGGAGGGGAGTTGCGGTTGGGGACGGTGGCGATGTACATGCTAACTTAATATCATAATAATCCACTATTGTCAATATAATAATATAACTTACATGAGAACAAAATAACTTACGAAGCAATAGCCAACCTTCAGCGATCCAAGAATTTAACTTGGAATTAGGTGGCTTCTATGCTGGAACTTCGGCCTAGTCAAGCAGCGAAGCAGGTCGTCCTCTATTTCGTAGATTCCAGTCTATTTCGTAGACTAATGGTCGTCATGGCTTACATCAGAGGAAGACAGCCTGATAGGCCGCATCATGTAGCAAGCAGCTGTCTTGCCTTCACCATATCCTCAACCCTCAGACTCATTTCGCGCGTGATGGCCTCTGGATTGGCGAAGAGAGCCCAGAGGAAACCGGAAGGGGTCGGTTGGTTTTCCAAGGCTACACGACTTACCAGCCGGAACCGCTCGGCTGGGCTCGGGTGCGTGTCGTCTTCTGAGGTGGGACGGTTGATAGCTTGATCAAGTGTTGTTTCGAATGAGCGGCCTGGCGGCATC
>JASHRE010000108.1 GCA_030037515.1 Candidatus Sulfotelmatobacter sp. | reverse complement strand
GAACTCACCGGGAATTTCAAAAGAGGCATTGCTTCCCGGAAGCGCAAACACCAACTGCCACCGGCCCGTAGGACGGCGTCCCTTGGGCATGTGGATCGCCAGGCCGCCTTCGCTCAAGTCCACGGTCGTCACTCTCATGTTTGTGCCGCCGGTCAGATTGCGCATGACCACCGGAATCTCGACTGCAACCCGCGCGTTGCGCCGCCGCTCACTCTTCATCAAGGCCCGCGCCGCGCGAAAGCTCGACTTCGCTTTCTCCATCGTGACTGGCCTGTACAGCACAAAGTGCGCGCCAATCTCGAACACGGCCTTCAGTCCGACAATCGGCTCAACCACGGCGACTGCCACCGCATGCTTGTTGCACGCCGCCGTCCGCGCGCTGCGCAGTACTTCTTCCGAGCCACCGCCGGAGCAGTCCACCACGATCGCTTCATAACGCTGCCGCGTGAGTTTGCGCAAGGCCGCATCAGAGTCGGGACACAGTTCGACCGAGATGTCGAGATCGCCCAGCGTCCGCCGCAATACCCGCACGATCTTCTCGTCCGAACACAGCACCAGAGCTTTCAGACTCATCCAGACTTCCTCTTCGCCCACGCGCGCCGGCTGTGAACTTCCCCGTGGCAGGCTCACGCACACACTTCGGAGAATCACTCCCGGAAAATCCCTTCTGCACTGTAGTTCCGCGACAATGCCGATTCAACGACTCCGCTTCCGTCCAAGATTACGGTCGTAACATCACCAGCGGACTCTTGACCCACCACCCGCCGCGCAAGTGTTCTTGATCTTTGGTTTGTGCTCCGGTATATTCCCAGCCAATCTGCCCCAAGTTTATTTTTTTCAACAAGATGTACGGACCCTCGCCTTCCCTACATTAGATTTCTCATTGACTTTCCATCGCGAAGTCAGTAACATCGCATCTCTCCTGATTAGCTTTTAGTTTCGCCTGTGGACAGTCGGATTCCTTCGTCGATCTAAGCTGCATCCTGAAGACGATCAGGAGAATCATATATACAAAGATGTGTAAGTAGTTCATCCCCCGAGAGGTGGAAAGGGCAATTTTTCATGGCAAAGAGACGCGGAAATCCAAACTGGGGCAAGCCTGAACCGATCGGTCCCATCACTCCCACTGTTACCGAATTCGAACAGGTCGTGCGCGAGTACAAACTCTCGCCAGATCAGTATCTTCGTTCGACCCGGCTGCGAGAGTGGGCGCGCCGAAACAAGAACTCGAAGTACATCCCCGAACCTCTCCTGGAAGCCTGGGGATTCGAGATCGAATCCACTCTCTAAGCGTAACCTCTGTGTTTTGGAATTTGAAGGCCGCTCCATATGAGTTTCCGGAGCGGCCTTCGTGTTTTCTAAGTGTAGGGACAGCCGCCTCGGCTGTCCAGCGTAGCGCAGCTTGGCAGCCACTTGTTGCATGCCAGCTAAAAAGGTGAGGTGCCCCGCTGGTGGCCGCCTCCGCCAGAAGTGGGGATTTTTTCCAGTGATAGGGGCTCCTCTATGCTTGGGTACGTAGGGCTTTTCCGCGCTACGATACGAGCGATGGTGTCAATCCGGGCTTGAGCTTCCTAGGAGACGGCATTTATGCCGAACTTCCTCCACATACCGCTCTCCGAGCTTTTCGCACTCCTCGCCGCCATCGGCTTCGCGGCCGGACTCAATCTCTACGCGACCGTCGCTGTGCTCGGCCTCCTCGCCCGCTTCGGACATCTTCCCCTTCCTCCCGGACTGCACCCACTCGAAACCTGGCCCATCATTGTGGCCAGCATTACAATGTTCGTCCTCGAATTCTTTGCCGACAAGATCCCCGCCTTCGATCTGATCTGGAATGCCCTTCACACCTTCATTCGCGTCCCCGTCGCAGGACTCCTGGCCTTCGAAGCTACGCAGCAGCTTTCTCCTGAGAAACAGCTGCTCGCCACGCTTCTGGGCGCCGCTGTTGCCTTTGCCGCCCACGGAGGCAAAACCGCCGCGAGAGCGGCGATAACACCTTCGCCCGAGCCATTTTCCAATATGACTCTAAGCGTCGGCGAAGACGTTCTCGCCGTTGGATTGACTTGGCTCGCCACTCGCCATCCCTACGTCGCGGGTACGATTGCTATGGCCTTTGTCGCTATCATCCTGATCCTCATCCGCTGGATAGTACGCGCCCTCCGAGCTCTGTTTCACGGTGCCGAACAAAGACTTGCGGTGTGATCCCACATGCGTGCCTCTCTGCGGTGCTTCCCACACAATCGCCCAAGCGTCTAACATGATCGGTACGATTCATCGCTGATCGGGGCTTCCCATGAGATTCGCCCTTGTGTTTCTCGTCCTCTCCTCCGCCCTGCTCCGAGCCCAAGTGACAACCTCGCAATATGACAATTCCCGCACCAACGCGAATCTTCACGAGAAGATCCTGACTCCTCAAAATGTAAACTTCAAAGAATTTGGCAAGCTCGGAGCGTTCAAGGTCGACGGCCCGGTCTATGCCCAGCCCCTATTTCTCCCCTCCGTCGAAATCCCCGGCAAGGGAACTCATGATGTCCTCTACGTCGCAACCGAGCATGACAGCGTTTATGCCTTCGACATCAATCGTCCCGGCGACCCTCCTCTGTGGCACGTGAGTTTTCTCGATAAGGCACGCGATGTAACCGTTCCATCCGAAGATGACGTGCAGTGCTTCTTCATCCGGCCGGAAGTCGGCATCACCTCCACGCCAGTGATCGATCTCAATTCCGGCAC
>JASHRE010000107.1 GCA_030037515.1 Candidatus Sulfotelmatobacter sp. | reverse complement strand
GAAGGAACTGTAGTGTTTTGGAATTTTGTTCGGGTACGCCGCGTTCAACTTCTCCTCCGGATTAAACACGAGCGGAACCTCAAGGGAGAGCGACGCAATGTCCAGGTTGATGATGTGACGCGCATAATTGGCTTGGAAAGTCAGGCCGTCTCCGAAGCGAACGTGGTTGTCAGATGTGACACTGTTCAGGATCGTCTGATTCGAGATGAAGGTTCGTCCTATCAGTCCCGATAACTCGTTCATTTGGGCGGTAGCGCGTGGGACAATCGCACAGCAAACTCCAAAGAGAACTGCAACTGTGATTCTTTTCACAGGCCTCCTTCTGCAGCTCAAAAATCTTTTGAATCAACTCCGAACGCATCGATGTTCTTCACAGAAACCGCTCACTTTTCATGTTTCCGCCGGCTGTTGCAGTGCCGATAGCCTAGAACGTGAGGAGCTTGCCGGGAGTTCAGAAGCTGCCAGCGCGCAGAGCACATAAAATAATGCTGCGTTGGCGGGGATCTGCAAGTTGAAATCCACAAAGCTGTGGAAAAGCAACCCCGTGCAACCGAGCAATGCAGCCAGGGACAGAGCCCCATCCCATTTGAACTCCCAACGGCGAGAAGTAGGCAATCCGGACTGATATAAGCGAACTAGGAACCATAACATGAGTCCGAACCCGAGCAAACCAGTCTCCACCAGCAGCTGGGCATAATCGTTATGCGCCTCGTTTACGAACAGATTGGTGTAGAAGCTACGATAGCCAGGATAAACGGTCGGAAACGTGCCGAGCCCCCAGCCCAAGATTGGATGGCGAGTAAACATTCTAAGGCAGTCTTTTGTAATATCCAACCGGATGCCGGGGCTTAGGTCCCCTAAACGGCCCAAGACTTGTCCCTTCCCGAGCAAAAGCAGAATCGCCAAGACCAAGACGCTCATCGTCATGATGCCGGCGACCGCACGAGGGCTCTGTCTTTTGGGCAGCGTCAGTGCAGCAAATAACACAATCTCGAGCGATAAAGCGATCATCCCACCCCGCGAGAGGGAAAGAAAGATCGTTGAGGCCATCAACGCGGCGCTCAATCCGGCTAGGATTCGCTGTCCGCCCTTGAGCAGGTGGCCCATACTGAGTACAAGAGGAATCGGCACCAGCATTTCCATCAGACCGGCATAGTGATTGCTGTTGACGTAACTCCCATAGATCATCGCGCCTGCCAATTTTGGGCTATGGACCCAGAAGATTTTGCCGTTTGGCCGCAGCTGTTGGATGAGGGCGAAAAGCGCATACACCGCCCCAAAGGTGCCCATCACCAGCGCGAACGTCCTGCGCGCCTTCTCCTGGACTACGCACTCTGCCGCCACGACAAACACAATACCGTACGAAACATATTGAAGAGCCTCGTGTTTCGTCACATACCAATATGCGGACCGATGGAAGACAAGCTGGGCAGCAATGATAGCAAAGAAAACCGATGCCGGCCGATATAGCGGATTTCGAGAGAGCTCGAGTTGTCCTCTAACGATTTGTTTCGCCGTCCACACGAGAAACAGAGCTGCCGTTGCCGACTCGAACGCGAAAGTTGACCGGTCGTCGACTGCACCGAACGCTAAGACCGCGAAAATCAGAGTGCCGCACAAAAATAGGACGAGCACTATCTGAAGGGGTCTCCGCTCTCCGCGGCCGAACTGCCCCGCTTCCAGCTGAGATGTGTCAACAAAAGTACCTGACAGGCTGTTCAAGACAGGCGTCCTTGTCGTCTATTTTTCGACCAGCTTGAAATCGTCGACCCAAAGCTCTCCCCGAATCAAGGGATCTGCTGGCTCACGAACGATTCTCAATAATAATAGGTTCGTAGTCGGCCCCGTACGGAATTCGGCATTCTGGCTGCGCCACGGATTCGAGCCAACGATATCCTCAGTGAGCACGAAGTTGGAACCCGTGTAAGGGTCTGAGAGGGAGAAGCGGGGCCCACTGGCGGTATCCAACTCTTGTGCCCGATATGCCGCGGTGAAATCGTATTCTGTGTTGGGCTTTACCGGGATGAACTGGGATAGTCCGGCTTCGGCGGCACTTTGCCCGTCGAAAGTCACCGAAAGTGATCGCGTTCCGCCGTAGAATTCGCTCGAATCAATCCGCAAGCTCACGTGTGGATTTGGTTGATACCACCAATCAAAACCGCCATTCAGAATGGGCCTCTCGAACCCGCCGTTGACGATGAGATTGTCGCTGCCGGGCAGATATGGTTGAAGCGAGGGGTTGAGGCTTGCGAGCTGTCGCCAAGCGTTCGTCGCCGCGGCAACCTCTTGTTTGGCGAAAAGGAAACGGAAATACGGAAAGGAGAGACGAAACGGAAATGACTGTCGCAACGCCAGAAGGTGGTTCCAAACGCTTTCCGTCGCAGCCACTTCTCCTCTCGAGATGAGTAGCGTCACAAAAGACAGGTACACGTCTGGCTTCGGAGGCAAAATAGCGACAACGCGATCTACATTCCCCGTCGCCCGCCAGCACATTTGAAGTGCAGCATCGATATTCCAGGGATCATTTGCCAGGACCACCCTGAAATAGCGAAGCGCTTTTTCTTGATTTCCCTGAACCAGAAACAGATTTGCGGCTTCCCATGCGATATCGGGTGTGTGCGGATCGGCAGCGACCGCATGTTCTACGCTCTGTTCCTGCTCGTCCACGCGGCCTTCGACCTCGTAAGCACCCGCCAAATCCAACCAGCAACGTGCGTCATAAGGATTCAATTGTGTCGCTACTCGATACGTGGACACAGCTTGCTCTATGTTCGACCCGGAGAAGGCAAGGTAGCGAGCCAGAAGCTCGCGATACCGGGCATTCTCGGGCTCGAGGGCGATAGCCTTTTCGAGACTCGCTAGACTCGAGTCCGCCGCCAGCAACGTCGCACGGTATTCTCGCAGGCAAACTTCAAAGTAATATGCCGCAAAGGCGCAGCAAGCTACTGCAAATAGTATCCTCCGCAGAGGCGATTGTAGTGCTATCCGCATCGCTCAATTGAGTTTTGGCGTAACTGTTTCAACGGGAACCAAATCCGGGCCCTTTGGATCTGCACCCTACGGCGCACCAGGTGCTCACGCAATCATCGCGCTAGGTTGTTCCACGCGGAAATCAATTGGCATGGTGCGTAATAACTGCAGCACCGACTCCTCCTTCCGGTCGAGAGCCAACTGCTCCAACTGGGTTAGCTCCGCGTCAATCCTGGGGGCTGGCCGGTCTAGAGCCAGAACTCGAGGAAAACTGGTGGGACTCACCTGACAGTCTTCATACCAGAGCTGTTCGTGCAGCTTTTCGCCCGGCCGGCTTCCTGTGAATTGAATGTGGATGTCCTTGTTGGGCCGAAGTCCTGACATCTCGATCAACCTGTGGGCCAAGTGTGTGATTCGGACCGGGTCGCCCAAGTCCAGGGTATACACAGTGCCATTCGACGGCAGCGTCGATGCCTGCATCACCAACTCCACGGCTTCAGGGATGGTCATGAAGTACCGTGTCATCTCGTCGTCGGTGATGGTCAACGGCCCGCCGGCGGCAATCTGCCGCAAGAATATCGGAACCACACTGCCACGGCTACCCACAACATTTCCGAAACGAACGCACGCGATGTATGGCTGGTTTTCCGTGCCTATCGCAGCAAGATTGTTCACCAGTATCTCGGCTACCCTCTTGGTGGCGCCCATGACACTGGATGGTTTGATTGCCTTATCGGTAGAGATCATCAAGAAGTGGCTTGCTCCGAACTCGATGGCCGTTTCAGCAACATAGCGAGTACCCATCACATTGTTCAGCACCGCCTCACAGGGATTCTGTTCCATCACCCCCACATGCTTAAATGCCGCAGCATGCAGTACGATCTCAGGCCGATGTTCGGCGAAGATGTGCTGCAGCTGTTTGCGATCACGGATATCGCCTACAATCGGTACCATGTGATCACCCAAACCGATCTCAGTCAGTTGATTCTGCAGCTCGAAGATCGAGTTCTCGTCGCGATCGAAGAGGATCGTTTTATTCACTCCTAGCCTCGACACCTGGCGGCTAATTTCCGAACCGATGGATCCGCCTGCCCCCGTGATGAAGACATTTTTTCCGGAGAAGGCCTTCACCACTTCCGCATGCGGAGCCTTCAAGAGCGGACCCCGACCGTCAAGGACGTGCTCTGGATTAAGCCGGGCAGAAACTCGAACATCGCCCTGCATGATGTTGGCTGCAGACGGCAGCAACCGAACCTCCGCCCCCAGTTGAGCCGTCTCTCGCATGATTTCACCAATGCAATCCAGTTTTGCTTCTGCGATAAACACAATCGAGACGGACTGGCTAATCAATAGAGTCGGCAGCGCTTCGTGGAGACCCATCACCGGGAACCCGGCGATACGACGGCCGTGCAGTTTCTCGTCGGGGGACAGCAGCGCAACCAGTTCGATATCCCCATGAAGACTGACTTGCCGAACCCCGGCAGCCAGTGTGTCGTCGGTCCCTACCAAGAACGCCCGCTGCGGTTGCGTAGTCTTCCTGATTGAGTTTTCAAACCCGGCACGACGTGTGGCACGCAGGCCTGCGGCCAGAATTAGAAACAACCCGAAGTCGATAAATATAATGCTCAGCGGGACAGAAAAGACAGAATTCGGTCGTGCCAGCACAATTCGCAGAACCAACAAAAGCGCGGTGGGTATCACCGAACTGATGGACAGCAAGAACATGTCGTGCAAATTGAAGTAGCGCCAAATGATGGAGTAGGCCCCCGATCCCCAGATACAAAGCGGCCTCAATATTGCGACCATCACTATCCATGCCAACATGATCGCACTGTAGCGAGATGGCACGGCACCATCGAAGCGCAATTGGAAAGCGAGGAAAAACGCGAGGGCAGCTGCGGTGCCGTCCAAAAAGAACTGAGCCCCTCGGTTGAACAACAGTCTGGGCACCCGTTCGTTTAACATGGCGCAGCTGCGAAAAAGCTGCTCGCACTGCTTGGAGATGAATCGATGCCAGCGCGGCTTACCTAAAGTCAGCTCGGACGATGAACTCATTTGCTCCTGACTGAAACGCTTTCAAGAATTTGTACTTGATGCAGGTTTACAGGGGCCTTTCACCAGAAAACCAGGGCCAAACTTTTCTTGGCGAAGTATTCCAGAAATGGGTTCTAATTTTTTTCCACAACCGTCGTTATATGTGCATTGTCATAGTATTCGGCAGCCCCCTTGGCTCCGTAGTAGTAGTAGTAGTGGTCAGGCGATCCCAAGTCGATTCCATTCACGACAACACCCATGATCCGTGCGTTCACTTGCAATAGGAGTTCACTAGCCCGGCGTAGTGCCTCTTTGGTTGTTTTGCCCGAACGAATGACCAAAATAATCGAATCGGCGGCAACCGAGAGTAATACCGGATCGGTGACGGTTAGCGTCGGCGGGGTGTCGATAATGACATGATCGTAGTCTTCGCGCCATTGGGCGATGAGAGACCTCATCTTGCTCGCGTCAAGCATCTCGGCTGGATTGGGTGGCATCGGCCCGGCCGGCACGATCGATAAAGTAGGTAACGCGGGGTAGGATTTGAGGGCCGAGTCCAGGGTGCTCGTCCCCGCCAACAGCGTGCTTAACCCATCGCCGCGGTCGAGTCCAAACATATGATGCACCCCGGGACGACGCAAATCCGCGTCCACCAACAGAACGCGTGAGCCGCGTTGCGCAAGCACTATGGCCATGTTCACGCTGGTTGTGGTTTTGCCCTCTTGCGGTAGCGGGCTCGTTACTAGAAGAACCTTCGGGGGGGCGTCTGCGCTCGATAACAGGATCGACGTACGCAAAGACCGATAAGATTCTGCGGCTTCGGAGTTGGGACGAAGCTCCGCAATCAATTCTTGGCGGGTCGCAAGAGGCACAGAAGGACTTCGGCCAAAGTTGATCGGGTACAGCCGAGGCGCATTGGCCCGCATGAATTCCGGCACGATACCCACCACGGACAAGCCCGAGGACAGCTCGGCTTGCTCCGGAGTGCGTACGGTGTTGTCCAGAGATTCCAAGAGGAAAGCCAATCCAACCCCGCCACAAAGTCCGAGAATAAGTCCAATCCCAAGATTGCGGGGAATATCAGGCGAAGCAGGTGCCAGGGGTACGCGCGCCGAGTCGACGATACGGACGTTGTTGGAGCGTAAGCCCGCCTCAAGGCTTGCCTCTTTTAATCTCTGGAGGAGTCCTTCGTACAATTGACGGTTGGTATCGACGTCCCGCTTCAGGATGTTGAACTCAATCGCGTTTTGACTAAGGTCATTCGCCTCGCGTTCTTGTGCTTCCATTCTGGCGCGCACCATATTCTCGCGCTGCTGCGCAGCCAGATATTCATTCTTGATTTGGGTGGCCATCCGCTGAACCTCAGCCTTGATGTCGCCCTGAACCTGATCCAATTGGCGCTTCAGTTCAACCACTTTTGGATAGCCGTCGCCAAATTGAGTTTTGTACTGCACGTAATCCTGTTTGAGCGTGCTTTCGCGTTCTCGAAGGTGGCCTAACATTTCACTCGGAGAGCGAGCCATCAATTCCGGATCACCAGTGGCGGCGAGTTCGTAGTTTGCCTGCTTCTCGATACGGTCAGCTTCAACCATATCCAGTTCTTTGCTCAACTCGTCCAACTTGGAAGTGGTAAGGTTCTGTTTATCATCGATGCCGACAATCCCCTTTTCGCGTTGAAATCGGATCAGTTTTTCTTGCGAAGTTTCCACTTTCAATTTCAAATCCTCAAGTTGCCGTGAGAGCCAATCCGAGGTTTGCATGGCAGACTCAAATTTCGTCTGATAGTTCTGCTCGATGTAGGAACTGACGATTGCATTCACAACGTCCGCCGCCAGCTCAGGACTGGGGCTCAAATAGTGAATCTCAATGAGCCGAGTGTTGTTCACTGCCGTGACTCTGAGACCGGCGCGAAATCTGTCGATCAACTCAGATTCCAGATGGGTGTCGAACGTGGGCGAGGTTTTGAACACGTCGTTTTCAGGAGCCTGGGCTTTGGAAACTTGAATAAAACTCGGATTCTTGTCCAGGCCGAGCTTGCTGATTACACGCATCGCCAGGTTGTCGCTGTGCAAAATTCGGACCTGAGTTTCCATATCGATCGTATAGTCTTCGTAAGGAGCCGAATTTGAGGCGTCGTCCTTAAAGGGCAGGGCATCCAGACTTTGGCGATTAATGGCGATTCGCCCCACAGCGTCGTAGATCGGCGTTGTTTTAAACGTGACGATCGTGGTGATGGTTAGGACCACGACCGCAAACGCCACCACCGTCCAGAGCCTCTTTCGCAGGGTGATCCAGTAGTCTCGGATCGTGGTCTCTGGCTGAGGTATCGACACGTATGTTTCTACGGGAACAGGAATCTGAAGAGGGTTTTCAGTCGAATTCCTAGTCAGAGCTGATTGTCTGAGCTGTAAAAGCTTAGATTTCATTTACAAGACGAAATCCCTTGACCGTTGGCGCGTGGGAAAAATTGTAACACGCGGACTTTCTTTGATCGCAAGGATTTACCGCAGGCTGTGCAAAACTTGATGCCAGCTTTATAGTGCGGAGTGTTGGGTGAAATGCTGCCCGAGACATCGGCTTCGATCACAATAACTCAACTGTGCCCGATTAAATCGCAGAATCAAAGCGGCTACGAATCGCCGAAGTACTCAGGTTCCAAGATGCTGGCGAGATTTGCAATATTTTGCAATGTGCACTCCATGTCGTCGCCATTACTCCAAAGGCAGCCAGCCGTTATCCGTTCAAAACGAGTTTGTTTGTTTTGCCCTGCTGTCTGTTGTCGAGGCGATTCGGTTTTCGTGCGCCAGCTTGGCACATCGCACTTCAGGCACGTGTGCGCGATGAAGAGGCCGGTCTCGCAGCAGGTCC
>JASHRE010000106.1 GCA_030037515.1 Candidatus Sulfotelmatobacter sp. | reverse complement strand
GCCTGCGCGAAAGCCGACAAGGCGTGAACAGAATCCTGCTGCTGGTGATAAAGATTCGCCGCAGTCATGTTGTATTCGTAGTCGTCTTGAAACGAGCCGGCGGGGCCAAGCGTGTCAAGTTCTTGTTCTGCCTCGCGAGTTTTTCCTTCGGCGAGATATGTATTGGTCAAACCGAGCGCGACGGAGTGCGCACTGGCTCCGGCAAGCTTGGCTTTGTCGAAATACATCTCCGCGAGATCGAAATCGTGAATGGCGAGAAAGATGCCGGCCGCGTCGAGAATGTCTTCCGACGAGATGGCTTCTGACTCGGCACGGGCTTCTGCGAATCCCAAGGCAATCTGACGATGCACGGCGCTGAACTCTCCGCGCTCGGCAAACAAACGGGCGAGGGCCAACCGGACCCCCACTCGATTTTCCCCTGGAAGTTCCAGCGCACGTGAAAATCGCTGCATAGCGGCGTCACGTTCGTTCAGAATCAAGAATGCGTCGCCGGTGGCCATGAGGATTTTCGACTGCGAGTTGCCGTAGCGCTCGGCGAGTTGAATGTCGCGATGGGCGGCGTCGCGATTGTTCTGCCTGGCTTCGAGTTGGGAGCGGAGCGCGTAAATCTCGGGATTGGTCGGTGCAAGTTTCTCAGCTATGCCAAGTTCTGCGACGGCTTGCGGAAACTTGCCCCAGTGATAGAGCGTGTCGGCGTAAGCGAGGCGAGTGGGAAGATCGTTGGGAGTCTCCTCGAGCGCGATGCGATACTCCGCCGCTGCGTGCGAATAATCCTGCGTCTGGCGATAAGCCTCGGCTCGGGCTAAGTGCCAGAGGTGCGTCTTACCCAGAATTTTTCCCGCCGATTCGAGCTGAATGAGAGCGGACCGCGGACGATGCATTTGCAGGTCGGCGTAGGCGAGGCCAAGGTGGGCTTCGCCATATTTGGGTTGGAGCTGCAACGCAGTTTCAAAATCGCTTGCGGCTTTGGCAGGCCGCTTCAGATCGTTTAGGACGAAGCCACGATCGACATAGCCGGTCGCCATTTTCGGATCGGACTCGAGGGCTTTACTGAAATCCTCGAGCGCGGCTTGCAGCTGATCGTCGCGAACGTTGAGATAGCCGGAAATGAGCGAAAGATCTTTGTCCTCGGGAAAACGCGGCTGATATTTTTTCACGAGCGCGGTGACTTGATCGTAGCGGCCAAGATTGTAGAGATCGTAGGCAAGATAAACCACGCCTTCGTGGTCTTTGGGCAATTGGGCGATGACCCTCTCGCCCAATTTGGCCGATCCCGCGTAGTCGCCATTGAAGGTGAGATAGCGTTCGTGCTCGCGCATGACCATGGGATTGTCGGCCATCTGACCATGAGCACGGTCGAGCCACTCCCTAGCAAGATCGAAATTGTGGGCTTCGATCGCGGCGTTCGCGCCTCCCGCAACGATCAGGGCGTTGGTGGGCATGCGCTCATATGCCCGCTCATACTGCGCGGAGGCCGCGTGATAGTTCTTTTCCGCCGTGTAGAGGTCACCGAGAGCGAGATAGGGTCCAAAATCCCGCGGATGGGCTGCAGCTGCTCGCTTAAAATAACCTTCCGCCTCTTTGACGTCGCCTTTATCGCGAGCCATGTATCCCAGCGATGAAAGCGCGGTGCGATTCTCGGCATCAAGCTCGAGGACTTTTGCGAAGGTTTTTTCCGCCGCGTCTTTTTGTCCCACCTTCCACTGGAGGCTGCCGTAGTTCAGAAGAATGTTGGCGCTGTTGGGCGCGAGCTGCATCGCTTGCTGCAGATCGGAATTCGCAGCCGCGGTGTTGCCGGAAGCCGCTTCGATAGCGGCTCGCAGGCGCAACAATTCCGAACGAGAGGATGGCTCGACCTGCACATTCTGAATCTGCGACCAGGCCGCATTGAGCTGTTGCTTGGCCGCATCGTTGTCATCCTGCCGGAGGGAGAGTTGGTACAAATCGAGCCGAATTTCGATGGGATATAGCGGCCCCTCGGGAACAGTTGGCGGCAAGCTGCCGAGAGCAAGCTTGTACTCGGCAGTCGCCTGGCTCAGACGATTCTCCGAGTCAGCGACTTCCCCCTCGATCGCATGAAGGCGATAGCCGTTGGACGCGATACGTTTGGCATCGTCCAGAAAGGGGCGCGCCGCATCGAACCGGCCAAGGTTTACCAACGACTGCGCGGCGCTGAGATCGAGCGGGGCATTGCCTTTCGCGGATTTCGCAAGTTCTGAATAAATCTGCGCTGCTTGCTCTTGATTTCCGGCAAGTTGATACGTGTAAGCGAGCTCGGCCCGAAGACTGGTCGACTTGGAGGGGATCGACTGCAGAGTCGCGATCGCCTGATCGTACTGCCCGTGATCACGATATTCGCTGGCAACCGCGCGCAGGACTTCGGGGTTTTTTGGGCCATGCTGTTGCGCGAGTTGGAGGTAGCGCCTCGACTCTTCTTTATTGCCCATCCGATCGTTGGCTCGCGCGATCAGCAGTTCGGTGCGTGGAGAAACCTGCACCGAGTCGGAGCGCTTCAGCAGATCCAGCGCGGCTTTGGGATCCGAGTTAAGCATAAGTTCGCCGGCAATCTCGAGACTGTTTGGGTCTCTCGGATTGGCGCTGATCACGCGCTGCAGCAGACGTTCAGCGTCGGCGTCGCGGCCCATCTTCGCATAAGTCTGCGCCAGTCCTGACAGGCCGAGAACCGAGTTGGGCTGAATGCGAAGGCCGCGGTTGAAGGCGTCGATGGAAACGTCGTATTGAACGGCCAGGCGCGCGGCGTAGCCGAGGAGAAACCAAAGGTCTACGTTTTGCGGCGCGGAATGAGCTGCGCGCTCGGCAAAGGAAACGGCGCCCCGAAAATCGCCGCGATCGATGGCGTCCTGGGCGGCGCGAGCCTGGCGAGCGACTTCGATGCCGGATCCCCAGCCCAAACCGTTTCGCGAATCCTGGTTTTGCGAATGCTGCTTCGAAGAAGTGGACTCACTCGATTGTGCGGAGTTTGAGGCTCCACCATTTACGCTGTAGGTCTGGCCGAGAGCGCAGTGGAGAAGGATAACAACGCAAAAGCTGGCGAGCGGAAATCGGCTTCCCACGAAATCACCACACTGCAAAGGTTCGTCTGCAACCTCCGCAATCTATTTCGTTGCGGTTTCCTTCTGATGCGGCAACAAGAGTCAGGGCTGCCGTGAACGGACAGTAACCCTCCCATTCGCAATTAATGCGGAGGAGAAGTGGGCCCTCACAGCCCAAATGCAAGTAAACCTTCGCTCCAGTTTGCGAATCCTACGATTCCGAATTGACGGGACGCCACTATCATGCAGTCGGAGACCACCATAAAACCCAGCAATAACTATTCGCGTCCAATTCCATTACTGGCAATTCTTCTGGTGGCTCTTGCGGTGCACGGGCCTCTGCTGATGATGCAGCTCCCGTCGGGCTCATTCGACACCAATTTCCACATCTTTTTTGCCTCGCATTACGTTCATCATTGGTTCAATCCCTGGAATGAAAAATGGTTCGCGGGCTTTTCTCAGACCACTTATCCTCCGTTGACTCATCAGTGGATTGCCCTGTTCTCGAATGTTGTGGGGCTGAACATGGGCTACATGCTGGTGCAATTGATCGCAGTTTTGCTGCTGCCGGTTGGGGTATATCGATTTGCGCGGATTTGGGTGGATGAAACGGCAGCGAGTTGCGCGGCATTGGGCAGCGTGTTTCTGGGAGCTCTGGCGTTTCTGGTATATCAGGCGGGGCAACTGGCGACCGTGGCTTCCGCGGCGCTCTACCTGAACGCGCTTCCGTATTTCTACGAGTGGATGACGTCGGCGTCGAAGCTTTCGCTAGCCAAAGGCGTGGCGATCGGATGGGCTGCCGCGGCAGCGCACCACGTGACCTTGATATTTGGTCTCGTTCTTTTTGCCGGACCCGTTCTCTGGGTGGCGTGCCTCGATGCGCATAAGGAACGCGTTTCAGCTTCCATTGCCGGTGCAATCGGCCGTGCCATTGCTTTCGCTGTGCTCATCGGTGCGGGAGTGGGAATCATTCTGCTCCCCTACTGGGTGGCGATCATCCAGCATCCGATTCATCAGATTCCGATTCCGCACGACAGCCGGGCCAATTTTCTGCTGAAGACCACGGCCGGCATCAACTACTTCATCATTCCCTACGGCGCGCTGATACTCGCGCTCCCCTTCATTTTGTGGCGTGGTGCTTCGGCTCAGCGACTGCGGCCGTTGCTTTGGGGATTCTGGGTAACGGCGATTTTCGGACTGGGCGGAACAACGCCGCTACCGCGATGGCTTCTGGGGCGTGCGTTCGAGATTCTGACATTTGAGCGTTTCACGTTCTGGGCGACCCTGCTCGCCATGCCCATCGTCGGTCAGTTCGCGGCCGAGTGGCTGCGGCGCTACCGCACGAAAGCCGCGGTGGGATTGTCGATCGCGGCGGTCGGAACTCTGTCACTGGCGCTGGCCTGGCTTGCGATCAATCCTTATCGCCCGACGGGGACTCTGAACGTAGACCCTGTCGACGCGTTTCTTAATCGCGACGGCCACGATGCCTATCGTTATCTGACGCTCGGGTTCGGCAACGAGCTCTCAAAAGTGTCGACCTATACAGATGCGAGCACGGTCGACGGCGAATACAACTCGGCACGTCTGTTGCCGGAAATGACGCATTACGGGTCCGCCCAGCTCACGAATGCGAAATTCTACGGTTCGGCAGGAATGGATTCGCTGCGCAGCATGCTACGGCACGCGAGCCGCTATGGGTTGAAGTTTATTTTCGTCCATGATCCCTACTATGAGCCCCTATTGACCTTTGCCGGATGGCGGAAGATCGAGACTTTCGATGAGGGATCGATCACGGCTTGGGAGAAAGACGATGTGCCGCCGGCGCACCGGATTCTGTCGGATGCGGTTCCACCGGCCTGGCAGGGGCTCATGTGGGGAACGCTGCCGATCGGAGCCAGCGCACTGGCCATTTTTCTGGAAGTTTTCTTTCCCAATAAGCGTCGCGTGCCGGTCTCGATTCCAGTTCATCCGAGGAAGGAAAATCAGTTTGTTGCTTGAGAAGCGGGAATGAAACTCTTTCTGATAATTTTTTTTGTTGCTGCCACGGTAGCGCTGATTATCGCAGGACTGTACCAGACGCCGACTGCCAGCGCAGACACGGTGGGCATTACAAGCGGGTCTTCATTGCTCGCGCCCAAGCCCGACACTCCGGACCGTGCCTTGACGCTATTTCTCCAGGACATGCAACGCCGCAACTGGCGCAAAGCGTTCGGCGACGTGGCGCAAGCGAACGGAGTAGACGAGCAGGCGATGATGCAAGAGTGGAGCGGTTCGAACGGCAGCCTGCGGACGTTTTCGAGTCTGGAGGGCTTTCAATTATGGCCGCTGCATGAAAGCAACGATGACGCGCAAATTCGAGCCCACATGCGTTGGAGCACTCCCGTCGGGCCGGTGGAAGAAGTCCGTGACTTTGGCATGCAGCGGGACGGCAACATCTGGAAGGTAGTGTTTTCGAAGATTGAGGTCCCCGCTACCCCGGCGCAAGTGGTTCCTGTGACCTATTTGCGCTGGGATCTGGTGACAGGTGGCGAAAGCGGTTCCTGGGGATCGCGCAACGTGGATGCGCCGCGCGTGCGCATCATTTCGATGAATGCGGTCGATTCCGCCGAAGGTACCGTGATCGTCGGCGAAGTCACCAACGAAGACACCGTTCCGGCGTTTGTAAATGTCAATGCCACTCTCAGCGATGAGGACGGAAAGGTGCTGGACGAAGAAAGCAGCTTCGACCGGATCGCGCACATACTGTTGCCCAAGGAAGTTTCGCCATATCGCATCGACTTCCCCGGAATTCCGCTCGCGGACGTGAAAAACGTTCGCATGGACGTGCGTCCCGCGCTGGTTCCAGCCTCGGCAGATCCGGTCATTGGAGTGATCAATCAGAAAATAGACAAAGATGCGCAAGGCAACTCGGTGTTGCGCGGCGAATTGCTGAACCAAAGTGGAGAGACGGTGAACATTCCGCATGTGATTGCGAGCTTTTATGACGGCAACGGCCGCGTAATCTGGGTTTCGGATGGCTATATCGATCGGGCGCTTGTTCCGCTGGGCTCGGAGCCGTTCGCGGTCGAGATTCCGCGCTCGCTGGCGGCGAAAGTGCAGAGCTACCATGTCGTGGTCAATCACTACGATCTCAAGAACTCATAGTTCTGGACTGGCTGCGGCAATGCTCGCGCTGGCGCTGGCTTGCCCGACCGCGGCGCAGGAAGTTACGGTGCCGCGCTCCGCCGTGGCGGGAACTGATGTGACCCTCTCGACGACTGGAAGCGGCAAAGCAGATTTTTATCTGGTTGGGCCCGGAGTGGCAAGCAAAAGCAAAGTCAGTCTCGGAGAAGAGATTCGTGTGCCAGGCGATCAGCTTCGATACGCGGGAAAATATCTCGCCATTGCCTGCTCTGCGACTTGCAACAGCGGCGAGTTTTTCGTTACGGCAGCTCAGCCTGCGAGCCTTGCGTTCCTGGTGCACCCATCTCGGGTTCCGGCGCGTCAGCCCGATGCAGTGAGCGGGGTCGTCTTATTGTTCGACAAGTTCGACAATCTCGTGGTTGCGTCGGAGACGATCAACTTTCAGGTAAAAGGCGCGAATGAAACGCTTTTTTCACGGGCCATCTCCACGCATGACGGAGAGGCGTGGTTTCGCACGTCTTCGGGAAAAACTGCAGGCGCGGTGCGTCTGATGGCTGCGGTTGGCGATCTTTCCGCGCAGCGCGCTCTGCAACAGGTTGCATCCGAGCCGTGTCATTTGCGCATCAAGGCGCAACCGACCGCGAAAGGAATTGAAGTCGAAACTGAGCCCGTCCGCGACTGCGCCGGAAATCCAATCTCTGATGGAACGATTGTGACGTTCACGGGGACTGATCCGGAAGGAAAGATTTCGATCGACGCGCCGATCAAGGGGGATGTGGCGCGAGCGCATATGAAGGATGCGGAACCTGTGGTGATTTCTGCGGCTTGCGGCGTCGCCATGAGCAACGAATTGCGGATCGATCTGAAGCGGTGAGGGCACGGGATGAGGCGAACGGAGAAAATTCGGATGCCAGGCGGGCACCAAGAGCCAGAGGTCAGGCGCCGGAGGTCACAAAAAAGGCGTGCCTTCCAAACGAGCAGATACTCTCTGTGGATCGCTTCCCTGATGTTCTTGTTTTCCCTTGCGGCGCCGGCCGACGGCCCGGATATCTCCGTGCAAGTCGATATCACGAAGGCGGGACCTCGGAAAATCGAGGCACAGACCGAGGGCCGCATTCTCGCCGATTATCGGATGGCATGGACCGATCTTGCCCAGGCGCTGAACGCGAATGAGGCGGGTGGGTTTGCCGGCCTTTTCGTCGGAAATGCGAAACAGTGGCTGGAACAGACCGTGACCAGCCAGAGGCGATCGGGCGTATCGACACGTTATTCAAATCAGAGCCACAAGTTGCAGGCTGTGTTTTACGCACCCGAGGGCGATCTGATCGAGTTGCATGACTTAGCCGAATACGATGCGCAAGTGCTCGCGGGTGGCAAAGTGATCCACCAAGATCACGGGGTTCATCGTTATGTGGTGCTCATGACGCCAGGAGCGGACCGCTGGGTGATTCGGGAGCTGACGGAAGTGCGGGAATTCTGAAGTCCCGCAGGAGGTGTTATTTTTCTGCCCTGACGTTGCGCTGGAGGGCCACTCTCCCCACAGAGGGGCCCGAAGCCACGCCCATTCAAAACCGGGACGGCCAGAAGCGCACAATAAAAACGAGCCGGGTCCAATAGTAAAGTCTGTGCGGTTCGGACGCTTGGGGCGGAGGAATGCCTCCGCCCTCACAGTCGCGCAATGCCAACCGTGACGCCTCGGCAGGGCATCCAACAAGAAGTTGAGGATGAATCGCTATTGGAGCGGTGTTTTGGCCAGGGGATTTGTTGGCGTCACGACTGCGTGTTTTCTGCTCGTGGCGGGATGCACAACGCGTCATCCGCTCAACAAAGCCGGGCAAGCACCCGCTTCGCATCCGCGGCTTCTCGCGGTTTATATGCCTTGGTTCGGCGATCACGCGCACATGGACGTCGGTTATTCCAGCGAGGATCCCGCCGTCTTGCGGCAGCAGATCAAGCAAGCGCGGGAGCGAGGCATTTACGCTTTCGTCGTCGATTGGAATGGTGAGCGAAATCCGTATTCCGATCACAATTTTGCACTGCTACAACAACAGGCGAGCGGCAGCAATTTTCACATTGCGCTGCTCTACAACGAAGCCCAGGAAGATGACGCAGAACAGGCCACCGACGATGCGTTAGCCGCGTTAAATCATGCGTACGCGGTTTACATCGGACCACAAGCGCAGTTTCGCGATGCATATTTGACCTACGAAGGACGGCCTATCATCTTCATTTTTCCCAAGAGCGGACGCACGGATTGGAACCGTGTACGCGAACAGCTGAGCAGTTGGCGATCGCCTCCGCTGCTGATCTACAAAGATCAGCCTCCGGCGCAGTATGCCTCCGATTTTGCCGGCTCGTATGCGTGGGTGCAGCCTGGCGCGCCTGGATGGAAGCCGGATGGCAGCAATTGGGGCCAATCGTATCTCGCAAATTTCTACCGTAAGATGAGCGAGAAATATCCGGAGAAGATCGCGGTGGGAGGAGCGTGGCCGGCATTCGATGATTCGCATGCGGCCTGGAGTTTGAATCGCCACATGGACCCACGATGCGGCCAGACATTTGAAGACACGCTGGGGCTGTATCACAAGTACTACGACGACGCGCGTCCTCTGCCATTTCTGCTCATCGAAACCTGGAACGACTACGAGGAAGGCACGGCGATTGAGAGAATGAATACGTTTACAGCTGCTTGCCGCAAGCCGGATCAATCGCAGGAGACGCAAACCTCGAGCACACGCTGACGCCGGATACAGCAACCGCCTTTCCGGGCTGGGACATCAAAGTGGGCGCCTCCACAAACACAAACCGACATGAACGACGATCCGAACTCCCCCCAATGTTTTAGTCTGCTTTCCCGGCTCGTGCTCGGCCGTGATGAAGCAGTGACCGGATCTTGGGACCGTTGGAACGACAGCTTTGAAGAGATGTCGAAACGAGTGGTTGCTTTCAAGGAAAGCGATTGGAAAACGCTGCGGTCGCTAGCGAATTCTCATCACGTGGTTTTGCGAGCATTGCCGCGATTATTGTCACTGCCCGTGGCCGATGAATATGACTGGATCGGCACGGCGATCGAGACCGAGCAGGCCCGGATCGACCGGGCGCTATCGTTTCTGGCGCCCATCTGCGAGGCACTCGAGGATGCGGGACCTGTGGTCGTAATCAAGTCTTTAGACCACTGGCCGGATCTCGGCAGTGATCTGGATCTCTACACCAAGGCAAATGCCCGCGACGTGTTGCGAGTTATGCGCGATCGTTTCCACGCGCAGGTCGCCAAACAGAGCTGGGGCGACCGGATGGCGAACAAGTGGAACTTCGAAGTTTCCGGCTTGCCGGAAGCGATCGAGGTGCACGTGCGACGCCTGGGACAGATGGGCGAGCAGAGGCTGATCGGCGATTCGCTGGTTACTCGCTCGCTTCCAGTGTCATTCGGCTCATACACATTCCGCGTTCCTTCCCCGGAAGATCGCATGATTTTGAGCACGCTGCAGCGCATGTTCCGGCATTTTTATATTCGTCTGTGCGACATCGCCGACCTGTCGCTATCGCTCGAGCGGGGCGGAATTGATTTTGATTATTTGCGATCGCTGGCGATGGTGAGCGGGTTGTGGCAGGGATTGGCGACGTATTTGAGAATCGTGTCTGATTATGCGCGGCAATATCGCGGAACTGGAGTTCCATTACCGCTTTTTCTACTATCAGCCGCGCGTTTCGGAAGCGAAAAAGTCCGGTTTGCGAAGAAATTCCTGCGCATCCCGATTGTTCCGGATTCCGCAAGATTTTATACAGCCGAACTGAAGGAACTTTTCTGGAGCGGCGAGATTCGCAATAGCCTGCGGCTTGGGCTCCTGCCTTTGCTGGCGACTGCGGCGGCCGTGGAGCACAGAATTACAGGCAGCGATAAAGGGATCTGGTAGGGGTCCTGAATCGAAAACCAGCAAACCTTTATAGTGCGTCGGGCCGCGCGCCGGATGTTGGCATTTTTTTCTTGGTCGGCAGATGGAGCGTGTCTCGTCGGCTACGCTA
>JASHRE010000105.1 GCA_030037515.1 Candidatus Sulfotelmatobacter sp. | reverse complement strand
TTGCTCTTCCATCCAAGCGGTACCCGCGATGTCAAGGTGAATCCACGGAGTGTCTTCAGCAAATTCTTTCAGGAACATGGCCGCAGTAATGGCGCCGCCCCAACGCCCGCCGGTGTTCATGATGTCGGCTATCGAGCTGCGGATCTGCTCTCTGTATTCGTCATCGACGGGCAGACGCCACATTTTCTCACCGGCCTTTTCGTTGGCGCGATGAATGCGGTCGTACATTTCGTCTTCATTCGTGAAAATACCGGCGTTGTTGTAGCCGAGCGCGACCACGACCGCGCCGGTGAGTGTGGCGGCATCCACTAAATGCGTGCAGCCGAGCTGCTTCGCGTAATGCAAACCATCGGCGAGAACCAGGCGGCCTTCCGCATCGGTATTGATGACTTCAATCGATTTCCCAGACATGGCGATTTGGACATCGCCGGGTTTTTGCGCGTGGCCCGAAGGCATATTCTCAGTTGCGCACACTATGCCGATCACTTTGATTTTCGGCTTGAGAAGTGCGACGGCGCGGATGACGCCAATCATCGTCGCTCCGCCTGCCATGTCGTACTTCATTTTCTCCATGCCGTCGGCGGGCTTGATGGAAATGCCGCCTGTGTCGAATGTGATTCCCTTCCCGACTAAACCGAGGACGGGTTTTTCCGGCGCCCCCGCCGGTTCATACTTCATGATGATGAGCGCGGGCGGCTCATCGGAGCCTTGGGCCACACTCCAGAACGCGCCCATTTTCAACTCTTTGATTTTGTCTGCGCCGTAGACTTCGCATTTCAATCCAACTTCCGCGCACATTTTCTTTGCGCGCTCGGCCAGAATCGTCGGCGTCATGCGATTGGAAGGTTCATTCACCAGGTCACGCGTGAAGTTCTGCGATTCTCCGATGATTTGCGCTTCGCGGGCAGCGCTTTCGAGTTTGTTTTTGTCGCCGGATGCAACGACGGTGATTTCGTCAATCTTCTGGTCTTTTCGATCGCTGCGGTAGTAGTCGGGATCAAAGTTGCCGACGTGCGCGCCCCCCACAACCGCGCAGACCGCGTCTTCCGCGTCAATGCCCGTTGGAGCGATGAAGGCGAAGCTGCGAATTCCGCGAGACTTGAGCGCCCGCACGGCCGTGCCCGCAACCCGTCGCAGTTCGTAACTCGAGAATTTCTTCGCATTTCCTCCAGAAACCAGCAACAGACGGTTCGCTGTCAGTCCGTTCGGCTTGTAAAGCAGGTTCGTCTCCAGAGGCTTGCCGGAAAGTTCTCCGCTGGCGAGAAGGTCCGCGGCTGCGGACTGAACCGCGGAGTCCCCGGTCGTCAGCTTCAGCTGCGGTTTTTGGCCGTTGTTTGTCGCCCCGTGTTCACTGTGATCGAGCACCACAGCGACGAGAGCGTCGGTTTGGAGATCAGAAGGAGAGGAAAGCGATATTGTGCTTTTCATAAGAGTGAGAACTTCAAGTATCGTTTGCGCGCCAAGAAAAATGCAAGCTTGTGGCGGGCCAGTGGCTTCGGTCCCGATTCTGCGCGAGGAGGTCCGCCTTAACTCGCCAGTGCACTGGGAAAGCGAGTCTGGAAATCGAGCAATCCTACCCACTCCGGAGTCACCGTGATTCGCACCATTGAGGAAACAATGCCTCGCAACTGCGTCAACCATTCTTCGGCGAGTTTTGCGTCGAAGTAGCGGCGAGCCGCGGCTTCATACTCAGGCACGATCCCCTCCACCGGGTTCAGACGAGCCGTGCCGCGGATGAGAAGCACTTTGTGAGGAAAGATATTGTCATCGATGGTAAGTGAAACTTTCGGATTGCGCGCCAGTGCCTTCAGTTTCGGCGCTTTCGGTGGGGTGGCCATAACAATCTCGTGGCCGTTCCAGTGAAACCATATGGGGATTACGCGCGGTGTGCCATCGGTCCAAACATAGGCCAACCGCGCGGGAATTTTCGAGTGTAGTAGTTGTTGCGAAGCCGGATTCTGTAGAAGGCCCAGGTCACCTTGCTGAACACCTTTCATAACGACCTCTCCACTGGCCGATACAAGACTGCACTGATGGCCGGAGGAATTGTGCGCCCACACCGGAAGAGCGTCAACTCACTTTCCCTTTACTCCGTGGCTCGAGCTGTGCTGAACGGAGAAACAGAAACCAGGTATTCGTCTTCGTCTTGATCAGGTCGCCTGTACATCCAGGTAAGGTACGAAGCCCCATGGGCCGCACCTACCCATCGACCAGCCGCCATCAAAACCGGGAACTGGGAAGGCTCAGTTTCGTCGTAGAGGATTTTCCGAAGGCCCCCGAAACGATCGGCGTACCACGCACGATCAAAGTTGGCGCCCGCGAATCCTGAGCAAAGGCAGAAACGGTAAAAAGCAAGATCGTTAAGGCAGTCCTCATTGGGTCTATCCCGTGGAGTAAATTCAGGATCTTCGCTTTCCCTTTCGGAGGCGTTATTCAATGCGCCGAAGGAACGGCCTGTGATTGATTTGCATCGGCGTCCTTGTGGCCGAAATCCATTCCGAAATGCGGTTCCGAACGGGTCCCGGTCACGCGAAACGGGACCTCGGTTCCGGCGCCATCTTTGCTGAAGAACGGATCAATCGGTTTCAACAGTATCGACTTCCATCCGGTCGTTAGCTGTGAGAGCTTCGCCTTCAGCTTGAGCGTTCCGTGAAAATCGAAAATATTGCCATCCAGGCTGTACTGACCATGAACATCCGAGCGAGCGCCGGGCACGGAGAACTCGAATTGCGAAAATGTCATGACGCTGTTCTCCAAGCGAAATATGCCATTCAGATCGGAAGGGACTGTTATGTCGCCCGCCTGTTTGACAAGCTGCGGCTTGCCTTGGCCGCGGAGGCTCAAATCGTTGATGCGATCCTGAATTTTTGCGCTGGAAAAAGTACCCGCCGCGATCTTGAACGTGCCGTTGAGCTTGAGCCGGTCGATCACGGTTTCCGGGCCGGGAGGCAGACTCATGCGCGTGTGCATCACGACCGGCCCACTAATGACCGGCGGCTCAGTTTTTACGGCTAACTGAAGCAGATCTTCGATCCGCGCCTGACTTATCACA
>JASHRE010000007.1 GCA_030037515.1 Candidatus Sulfotelmatobacter sp. | reverse complement strand
CCCAATTCACGTCGTCCTGCGGACGCCAGGAATAATTGATCGGGATCACGATCCACGTCATCAGCGTTTGCAACTTCCATCCCCGCGGGTCGTATCCGACCCGCCAGATCGCCCACACCAGAAGCGGCGGCGTGACCACATGGAAAAGGCTGAGCAGCCGGACCGCGAGCGCCAGCCGCGGATCGAACATGTAATCCACCCCACCAAAACTATGATGGGGCGCAAACAACGCCCCAACCAGATCGAGCGTGTAGATGGTCTGGAACACCAGCAAACCGCACGCCGCCCACGAAAAAATCAGCGGGCTCTCCAGCCACAGCCCGATCCCGATCAGCACATTTCCGATATCGCAAAAGAAAAGGAAGTTCTGCGCGCCATACTGCCGCCAATACACCGGAGCCCAGGCGATCAGCCAGATCGTCCAGCCGATCTTTAGCCATAGCGGGATGCGCCCGGAGCCACGATCCATGCAGGCCTATTGTATGAACTATCGCAAGTTCTCAGTTCTCGGCTCCCGCAACAACGCGCAAGCCGCTTCTGAGAACTGACAGCTGGGAACTCAAAATTACCGGGGTAACTTGCTGGCCCTTACGCCTGTACCTACGATGTTTCTGGTATGGCTTACCAAGCTCTTCTCTTCTGCCCGGACGAAAAAACAGCTCGCACGGTGACGCAGGTTTTGACCGAATTGGAGTTCAGTGTCGAGCCCTGTAGCGAGCCCTTCGCGGCAGTCAAGAAGCTGATGAGCCAGCACTTCGACGCCATCGTGGTCGACTGCGATAACGAGCAGAACGCCACGCTGCTATTCAAAAGCGCGCGCAATTCGACGTCAAACCAGGCCTCGCTTGCGGTAGCCATTGTGGAAGGTCAGGCCGGGGTGGCCAAAGCATTTCGTATCGGGGCCAACCTCGTCCTGACCAAACCCATTAATGTCGAACAATCGAAAGGAACGCTGCGCGTCGCCCGCGGATTGTTGCGCAAAGGCGAACCGGGGAAACCGGCGCCCGCCGCGTCCACCGCGACTTCTGCTGCGAGTTCGGCTGCGTCAACGCCAGCGCCGGGTCCGGCCGCGGCTCCGACGAAACCATTAGCCACCAAACCCATGCCGCCTCCGAGACCGGCAGTTCCATCCAGGGGTGCGCGTCCCGCCCCGGCAACGAGGCCTGCGCCGACTCCAGCGACGCGCTCGACGATTCCTCCTGTACCGGTGAAGACCGTTGCCGCGCCAGCAGCTGACATCGCGCCCGGCATCACAAATAATTTCGCCAACGTCCCGAAACCAGAGGCTCCTGCTCCGTCGTTCGGCACACCCGCGCCCAGCGCAACCCCGCCCTCGTTCACCGGCGCTACTGGAACCGGAACCGCCAGTGCGCCCGCTCCGGCACGAGAGCCGCAACTTGCGGCCTCTGCGCCGGCGATTCTGAAGCCCGAAACGCCCGACGCGATCAAGCAGGCGGTGGCACCGTCTCCTACGCAAGTCGTCGCGCCCGTTGCGGTCGAGCCTGCCGCTCCCAATTTCACCTTCGGCGGCGCGAATACAGCCGAGCCTTCCCCTGGAGTGGGAAAGAAGATCGCTCTCGGTCTCGTTGCGGCGACCCTGATCGCTGCAGGGGCATACGCCGGCTGGAACTACTCCGGGGGGCACAGCAGCCAACCCATCGCCAAAGTCGCGCCGCCGGCCGCGATCACGCCGAAGTCTCAGCCTGCTTCCCGGACAACTCTACCGGGAGCTCAGCCCGCGACACCGGCCGCATCGCAGCCGCAAGCCGCTGCGCCCGAGACGCCTTCCGACACCACGGCCGTCGAAGACAACCGGACCGCAGCCACCGAGACAAGCGAGACCGCCGCCACAAAATCCGAGAAGCCCGCGCATCCGGCCAAGCCTTCTGCCAAACCCTCGGCCCCAGGCGCGCAAAAGGACGCGCCGGCCGCCGACGTTGAGACGTCCACGCCCCTGGTTGTCAAGAGTGGGTCGCAACCGCACTCTCAGCCCGCCGCAGCGCCCGACGCCGCCGCGCCCAATATGATCGGCATGGCCGCGCCCACTTCCGGCCAAGCCCTTTCCAACATCGTTGCCGACGAGCCCGCCGCCGAGCCTGTGTTGCAGAAGATGAAGATTTCTCAGGGTGTCGCGCAAGGATTGATCATCAAGCGCGTCCCGCCCGAGTATCCCCGGTCTGCCCTGGCCATGCGCATCGAAGGCGCGGTCGAGCTCGCTGCAACCATCTCGAAAGACGGCGACATCAAAGACGTGAAAGTTCTGAAGGGCGATTCGCAGCTCGCCCACGCCGCCGTGCAGGCCGTCAAGCAATGGAAGTACAAACCGTACCTGCTCAACGGCGATCCCGTCGAAATCCAGACGGAGATCACGGTCAACTTCAAACTGCCGGAGTAGCTCGCCTTCTGGTAATCCCAATCTGAGATCGGTGTCTGGCCTTCTCCCGCTTTTTTTGCGGGGCAGGGCGGGGAATTTGACTTTCGAGGCGGTGTGGGGCGGGCACTGTTGCCCGCCGGTTTTTTCACCACAGCGCCACGGAGTCACAGAGCAAACGACCTCTTCGCTGGGGATGCGCGCGGATCAATAACCGCCAGGGTATCCCCACCCGGGAGCCTGCCCTAAACGAAATCGAAGGGCGATTTTCCCGGGGTGGGAATTTTGACTTTCTGTTCGCCCCTTTCGTTCCCCCAATTTCGTTCATGCAGGAACAGCCGCTTTGGCTGTCCGGTCGAGCACAAGCTCGACAGAAAAGAATTTGAGGCCGACACTCCTGTCCGCCTTTTTTGCCGACCACAGAAGCACAGAGTCACAGAGCAGACAAGCTCTTCGCTGGGGATGCAGGCGGATCAACAAGGATCTCTCTTCGTGTGCGAGGGCGCCCGCGTGTTTCAATTTGGGGGCAACCGATTCTTGATTGATCCCGCTGGTTATTGCGGTTGGAGCACTTCGTCGACGACCACTTTGCCGCCGCGATCGGTCGTGATGACTTTGTGCACGGGCGCGTATCCGGTCAGGGTGATGTCGATGACGTAGTTGCCGGAATCGAGAGCGACGTCGAGCGGCGTGTTCTTCTCCATGATGTGCTCGTTGATCGCGACCTGCGCTCCCTTGGGCTGGGTGCGGATGCTCACGACCGTCTGCCCGGGCTGGGCTTTGCCGCCAAAGAAGCGCGACATCTTGCCGACGGTGTGAATGTCGTCGACGTTGCCAAGCGGGCGCAGCGTGGGCGCAAAGTTGAACGTCTGGCCGAGCACGAACTGCGCGTTCATGGTCTCGTCGATGTATCCCATCTTGCGGACGAGAACGACGTGCTGGCCCTTGTTGACGCTGACCTGGCCGGGAGTCTTGACGCCGCTGTCGCGTCCATCGATGTAGACGTTCGCGCCGGTCGGACTGCTGTTGACGACGAGCGTGGCCATCAGTTGCGCCAGATGAATGACGACGGTGGCACGGGTTCCGGAAATGATGTTGACCGCGCGGGTGTCGGCCACGTAGCCGGGTTTCGAGACGGCGATCGTGTGTTGGCCGGGGGCGAGATTGGTCAGAGCGAAGGGCGTGACATAGCTCGAGTCGCTGCGTCCGTCAATTTGTACTTGCGCACCTTGCGGCGTGGAATCGAGCGCGAGCTGTCCGGGGACGATCGCGGGCGCGGCGGGAGCCACTTTATGTCTCGGCGCGCGGGCGCGTGCTGCGCGATTCGTCTCCTCGGGAGCGGGTTCGGTGGCTTGCTCGGTCTGAGCGGGCGAAGCTGGCGCGGTGTCTTGAGGTGGCGCAGCCGGGGCGGCCGGTTCGGTGGCTGCAGGCTGAGCCTGAGTTTCAGTGACCGTCGGCGCGGGGGCATGGCTCACGGTGGAGTCATCGTCGGAACTCTGCTGGTGAACGTAGACCGTGACTCCGATGCCGATGGCGAGAATCAGCGCGGCCGCGCCGCCGAGTGCGTAGGCCATCAGCTTGGGCGGGACGCTCTTGATCTCTTTGATTGCCTTTTCGGCCACTTCACGCGTCTGGACTTTGGGTTTCTCGTCGCGCCGGGGCGTGCCGACTTTCGTCGTACCGGTAAAAACTGTCGGCGTGGCAGGCGCCGCGGGTTCTGGCGCAGACACGGGCGGCGGCGGAGCGACGTAAACCTCTTTCAGCGGAGGCAACTCGGTGATGTCGGAAAAGCTTGTGCCGGTGCCTCCGGCCGGACCACCTCCGGCCATCATGGGATCGACGGCGATCTTCGGTCGTTCGGACTGAGGCTGGTCAGCCTGCGTTTCGAAGGTTTCGATTTCCGGCTCGACGGTCGCCGAAGACATATAGGCCGAGGGCGGCTCTGCGCCGGCTGTCCCGGAATCCGAAAGGTCGATCTCTTCGTGCTCGATCTCGGGAGTTGAACTCAATCCGCCGGCGCTGGCGGCTGCGGCTTTGGACTTCGGAACAACATCGCTTCGCACCGCGGGGGCGGCGGCGCTCTTTGCTGGAGTGCCGGAAATCACGGGCTTTGCGGCTTTCAGGCGCGCAGCAGGTTTTGCCGCGGCGGATACCACAGGCCGCGGCGCAGACTGCGCGGCCGGTCCGGCAAATCTGGCTTGCGCTCCGGTTGCAACGGGAGACTTTGCAGGTGCGGCCTTCTTCGCTGAGCTCGGCCGCGATTCCTTGCATCTTTCAAGATCATCGAGCAAGTCCCTGCCGTTCGCGTAACGTTGCGCGGGATCTTTCGCCAACGCTTTCATGATAAGGTCGCTGAGCAGGGGATGCACCTTGGCATTGAGCTGGGTCGGAGGAACCGGAGTGCTCTCGACTACGCACTGCCGCAGCGACTCAATGCCGTCGCTGTCGAAGGCTTTGCGCTCGGTCACCATTTCATACAGGATCGTGCCCAGGCTGAACAGATTCGACCGTCCGTCGGTGGGCTGGCCCTGCACCTGCTCGGGCGACATGTAATGCAGAGCAGGCGGAAGGCCTTCTGTGACGTGTTGCAGGAAGTTGCCCGCGCCCGACACGCCGAAGCCGAGAATCTTGACGGTCCCATCCCATCCGCACATGATCTTGGCGGGCTCGAGGCTGTAATGAACGATGCTGTGCGACGCGGCATGATCGAGGCCGCCGCAGAGCTGGCGTCCGATGTCGAGCAGATCCCAGATGGAGAATCCTTCTTTGCGCGACAACATGGTGGCAATGCTGTTGCCCTGCACGTATTCCATGGCCGCGCAGAACAGGCCGTCGATTTCGCCCGCTCCGAAAACCGGAGTGATGTTCGAGCCGGTCAACACCTTGGTTTTTTCCGCTTCGTTCAGCAGCGCCGCTTGCAAGTCCGAAGCGGCGTCGCCGAACGCGCTTAACTGGATCGCCTTAAGCGCAACCGTCTGTCCGGATTCAGGGTCGCTCGCTTTATAAACCGCACCGGTAGGCGATTTCGCCAACTCGCTCAAAATCTCGAAAGGGCCAATTTTCGTAAGCATCTCTGCTGACTCCATTCCATGGTGAAACGTTCGCGCCGCCGCGAACGATCAACCGGCGGGGGCCCGGGGGAAAGGGTATCGTTAGCATATCTCTGTACGTCGGCATCTTCGAGTTACCAAGGTAAGCAGGATTAAGGACGGAGAGCCGGGAAATTGAGGATGCGGAGCGGAGGCGCTCCCGTCGTTGCAGGGGGATCGACCGCGGCGTGCCAATTCTGCGGAACGAGGATCATCGATTCACGTCCGCGTAACCTCTGCCGTGTGCGGTCCGTTTTAACTTATGGGGAATCACAGGCGGGCGGCGCGAGAGTGTTGGAGGATTCGGAAGCAAGTCCCCAGGCGCTGAAGCGCGCGGCTGTTTTCACCTTCATGGGCAGGGGCAAAGCTCGTGCCCTTCCTGGTGAGCTCAACGCCTGGCGGGGGAAAAGTCGAGAATCCCCTGGTGACATTTGTCATCCGGGTCGAGTGACGATCTCCACTGGTGAAGCAAAATGACACGGTGGAAACTGACAGTGTCTGGGATCCACAGGGATTCATTAAAAAATCGTTTATGTGCCGGTTGCTGATCGTGTTGTCGCTCGTCTATTCTGGGTGGGCCGGGCGTGTCCTTACCTTTGGTCTGCTGGCTTCGTCTCTCAGGAGTGGGTCATGACGCTGACCAGGTTTGTCGCTAAAAATGCGTTTCGCAACAAGCGTCGCAGTATTCTGACGATCCTGAGCATCGGTTTTTCCCTGCTGCTGCTGACCTTCATGATGACGCTTTGGCATGCCTTCGCGCTGGAGGACGGCAGTGCCGAATCGTCCGAGAGGCTGGTGGTGAGGCATCGAGTATCTCTCACCTTCACGCTGCCGATGTATTACCGCGACAAGATTCGCACCATCCCCGGCGTGGTGGCCGTGGTTCCGAGTTCATGGTTTGGAGGAGTCTACAAAGATCAGAAGCCGGAGAATTTTTTCGCGCGCTTTGGCACCGATCCCGACGAATTCTTCAAAGTATTCCCCGAGATCAAAATACCTGCGGATCAGATCAAGTCCTGGCAGCGGGACCGGCAGGGTGCAGTCGTGTCGGAGTCGCTGGCGCAGAAGTATGGGTGGAAGCTGGGCGATCGGATTGTGATTCAGGGCGATATCTATCCCGTGAATCTTGAGCTATACATTCGCGGTATTTATCGCAGCGATCCCGATTTCAAATCCCTGTATTTCAATTCGAAATATGTCGAGGAAGCGGTGCCCTTCTTCAAGGGACAGGCGGGTACGTTCGACGTCCTGGCGGACAATCCCTCGGATGTAAGCAAGATCGCAGCGGCCGTCGATGACATGTTCCACAATTCGCCGCAGCCGACGAAGACAGAAAGTGAAAAAGCGTTCGGGCTCGAGTTCGTGGCCATGATGGGCAATGTGAAGGCGTTCATCCTGAGCATCTGCGGGGCCGTACTGTTCGCGACATTATTGGTGTCGGCGAACACAATTGCCATGTCGATCCGCGAGCGCACCCGCGAAGTCGCTGTGCTGAAGACGCTGGGATTCACCAAGCTCGGTGTGCTTGGGCTGTTTGTCGGCGAGGCCGTGGCTCTGTCGCTTGTCGGAGGGTTGATTGGCGCGTGCCTGGGCCGGTTGATGGTGTACGGGTTTACGCGCGCGCCGCAGATGACGTTTTTTCCGCTAAGAATGACGCCGCTGATCTGGTTCATGGCCTTGGCGGTTTCTGCACTGGTGGGATTGTTGAGCGCGGCGGTCCCTTCGTATCACGCTTCGCAGGTCAACATTGTGGATGGACTGCGCCACATCGGATAAGTGCGGAAGACACCATGACGTTGGGAAGTTTCATTGTGCGCAACACGTTCCGCAACAAGCGGCGCAGCTTGCTGACCATGATCAGCATCAGCTTCTCGCTGTTGTTGCTGACCCTGATGATCTGCATCTGGCGCGCGTTTTATGTGGATCAGGTTGCGCCCGAAGCGTCGCGGCGATTGATCATTCGCGACCGCGTGTCGCTGGCGTTTTTTCTGCCCGAGTATTATCGCGCGAAAATTCGCGCGCTGCCGGGAGTGACGGCCGTGGTGCCCGTGACCTGGTTTGGCGGACGATACATCGACGATCGTCCCGAGCATTTCTTTGCGCAGGCGGCGACGGACCCCGACGAGTATTTGAAGGTGGCGTCCGACAAGATCGTTCCGCCTGACCAACTGAAAGCCTGGCAGCAGGATCGCGCCGGGGCTCTGGTCGATGTCACGCTGGCCCAAAAATATCACTGGAAGATCGGAGACAAGATCACGCTGCAGGGAACGATTTTTCCCGTGAATCCGGAGTTGACGATTCGGGCGATCTATCATCGCGATCCGCCGCAGAATGGACTGTACTTTAATACGAAGTATTTGGAAGAGGCTGTGCCGTGGATGAAGGGACAGGCAGGATGGTACGCGGCGCAGATCGATTCCGGGGAGGATGTGGCGCAAGTCTCCAAGCAGATCGACGACATGTTCCGCAACTCGCCCTACCCGACGAAGACCGAGAGCGAAAAAGCGTTTCTGCTCGGATTCGTGGCCTCACTCGGGAATGTGAAGGCGTTCATTCTCGGCATCTGCGGCGCGGTAGCATTCGCGATCATGTTGGTTTCGGCCAACACAATGGCTATGTCGGTGCGCAGCCGCACACGCGAAGTCGCGGTGCTTAAAACTCTAGGCTTCACTCAACGGCGCGTGCTCTCGATTTTCGTCAGCGAAGCAGTGGCGCTGGCGGTTTCTGGAGGAGTGATCGGGATTCTGATTGCGATCCCGTTAATTGCTCTGTTGACGCATAGTTTCATCGGCCTGGGTATTCCGCTGGACATGAAGATCAAATTGCCGACGGCGGCGACGGCGCTGGCTGCGTCGTTGTTGCTGGGGTTGGCAAGCGGATATTTGCCCGCGCATCGTGCATCGCGCATGAATATTGTGGATGCGCTGCGGCATATCGGGTAGGAGAACATTTTATAAGCCCTCCGCCAGTTGTTGGCCAGGGCGTGCGAACGCGGCGCCGAGAAATGCCGCCGAATTCGGGGAGGGGCATTTTTGACCTTACCCGTGAATTGAGCTGGTGGATGAGCAACTTTGGCATGGCGGCGAGCCGTGCCCTTTCAAAATCGGTGGTGCGGGAAAAGATTTCTTTATGGCGATACCGATCAAATATAACGTCCGCAATTTGAAGCTGCGCAAGGGCCTCACGGTCATGACGGCGCTGGGCATCGCGCTCACGGTTACAACCGCCATCTTTCTGATGGCGCTGGTTGCCGGACTCAATCGCGCGTTTGTATCGAGCGGCAGTCCGTTGAACGTGCTGGTGCTGCGCAAGGGCTCGGAGGCGGAGTTGTCGGGCGGCTTCGATGCCTCGCTGTTTCCCACGCTGAAAACGCTTCCCGGCATCGCGAAGGACAGCCAGGGCGAGCCGATGACGTCGGGCGAGTGGGTCGTGGTCATTGTTCTTCCGCGCAAGGACGGGACCGGCGAGGTGAACGTGACCGTGCGCGGCATGATGCCCGACGGCCTCAAAATGCGGCAACTACCCGATAAACTCGGGGGTCCGCCGAAAGTCAAACTGATGGAAGGGCGCTGGTTCGAATCCGGACAGCGTGAAGTGGTGGTGAGCAAATCGATCCGCGAGCGCTTTGCACATGCGGCCATCGGCGACACCATGGAGTTCGGCAAAGGCTCGTGGAGAGTGGTGGGCGTGTTCGATGCTGGCGGTTCGGCGTACGAATCAGAGATCTGGGCGGACGTGAACCAAATGGCCTCGGATTTCGATCGGCAGGGCGGATACTCTTCGGCGTACCTGCGCGCCACCGATCCGATTGCGGCCGACGCATTGACGAAGCGAGTGGCTGACGATCAGCGCCTGAAACTCGATGGCATGCTCGAAACGGATTATTACGCCAAGCAGACGAGTTCCGGCACGCCGATCAAAGTCATCGGTTTCGTGGTCGCGATCATCATGGCCGTGGGATCGATTTTCGCGGCGATGAACACGATGTATGCGGCGGTGGCGTATCGCGGACGCGAAATCGCTACGCTGCGCGTGCTGGGATTCTCGCGCCCGTCGATTCTGACTTCGTTTGTGCTGGAGTCTCTGATTCTGGCGCTGTTGGGGGCGTTCGTCGGAATTCTGCTGATGCTGCCGTTCAATGGGATGCAGACGGGCACCTCGAATGCCGTGACGTTTAGCGAGGTCGTGTTCGCGTTGCGCATCACACCGGTGGTCGCGGTCAATGCGATCATTTTTGCCCTGGTGATGGGATTCGTTGGAGGATTGGCCCCGGCGTGGCATGCATCGCGGCAGAATATTTTGAACGCGCTGCGCGGATAATAGCGGCGCTGTTCTTGTGGTCCGAACAGGTGTTCTCGGCGAGCCTCGCGAGTTCCTTCGCGGGACGCCGGTTTGCGTTATGAGTCGACGGTCGGCCAACTTTCGAAATATGCAACTTACGACCGGCGTCAGTCGGTAATTACCGTCATGGCGATTGATACCAAACACGACGATCTGCAAAGCCTGCGCATCGACCGCTCGCAGCGCGGCGAGGGTGGGGGAGAGCCTCCCGTTTGGGCGCGGCGCTATGTTCTGGGCGGGATCGCCGTGGTGGTGATTCTCGGACTGTCAGCGCTGGCGTATCGCACATTTTCGTCGGCGACGCCGGAAGTGGAAGTCGTCCGCGCATCGGCCGTCACCAGCGGAGATCAAGAAGGTGCGATCGTGCTTTCCGCGACCGGCTATATCGTGGCTCATCACACCATCAATGTGAATTCAAAAGTCACGGGCCGCCTGGAATGGATCGGAGTGGAAAAGGGCGACAAGGTCAAAGAAGGCCAGGTGATCGTGCGGCTCGAGGATCAGGAGTTCCGCGCCAACTACGAGCAGGCCAAAGGCGCGCTCCAAAATGCGCGCGCGTATCTGGAAGAATTGCAGCATGGTTCGCGGCCGGAGGAGATTCAGCAGGCGCAACACAATCTCGATGAAGCCCGCGCCACGCTAGCCAATGACAGGATCACGCTCGATCGCACCAAGGAACTGGCTTCCGGCGGCGTAGATTCGAAGCAGCAACTCGACGACGCGACGGCGAAATTTCAGGCCGATCAGGAACGAGCGGATTCTCTCGCGAAAGCGTTTGAACTGGCCAAGATCGGCCCCCGTCCGGAAGAGATCGCGCGCGCGCAAGGAGCGCTGGCGCAGGCGCAGGGTCAGCTGGATTATGCGAAGTCGCAACTGGATGCGACGGTCATCCGCGCACCCGTGACGGGAACGATTCTCGACCGCACCGCGGAAAAAGGGGAATTGATCACGGCGCAGTTTGCCAGTGCGGCCGTCGGCGGTCCACAGGGATCGGTTGTTTCGCTCGCCGATCTCAATGATCTGCAAGTCGAACTCGACATCGCGCAAGCCGATTTTGCGCGCCTGTTTCCCGAGCAAAAAGCCCTGGTCACGACCGATGTATATCCGGACAAGGTATATGACGGCGTGATTGCGCAGATTTCTCCGGAAGCGAATCGCCAGAAAGCGACGGTGCAGGTGAAGGTGCAGGTGTTGCGGCCGGACCGGTATCCGGGAATCGAATTGCGGCCGGAAGAGAACGCAACGGTGAAGTTCCTGGCCAACGAAACGTCGAAAACTGCGAAAGGTCCTGGCGGGGTGTTTGTGCCTTCGACGGCGATTCGCGACAAAGATGGCAAAAAGGTTGTGCTGATCGCCTTCAATGGCAAAGCAGTCGAGCGCGAGATTCACGTTGTAAGTGAGCGCAGCGACGGAGCGCTGGTCGACGGCCTGGTCGGCGGGGAAGATGTCATCACAGCCGCGCCGTCGGCGTTAAGAGACGGAGACAAAATCAAAATCAAGGGGCAAGCATGAGTACCGTTGCACAAGCAAACGTAGCCACCGGCACCAAAGTCGTTCAGGTGCGAGGAGTCAGTAAAATTTTCAGACGCGATGCCTTTGAAGTAAAGGCGCTCGACGATGTCTCGATCGACATCGGTAAGGGAGAATTTCTCGCGCTCATGGGACCGTCCGGGTCGGGCAAAACGACGCTGCTGAACATGATTGCAGCGATCGACCGTCCCACGAAGGGCGAGCTGCTCGTCCAAGGGCAGGACATCTTTCGCTTCAGCGACCCGCAGATTGCGCGCTGGCGCAACGAACACATCGGCTACGTTTTCCAGACGTTCAATCTGATCCCGGTGCTCACCGCGTTCGAGAACGCGGAGTTGCCGCTGCTGCTGACGAAGCTCAACGCGCAGCAGCGCCGCGATCACGTGATGACCGCGCTTAAGCTGGTTGGATTGGAAGATCGCGTGCATCACCTCCCCAAGCAGCTTTCCGGCGGGCAGGAGCAACGTGTGGCTATCGCGCGCGCAATCGTGAGCGATCCCACACTCTTGCTGGCCGATGAGCCCACCGGCGATCTCGACAGCCACTCCGCCACGGAGGTGCTGGAAATCCTGAAGCGGCTGAATGAAGATTTTCAAAAGACCATCGTCATGGTCACGCACGATCCGCATGCGGCTTCCTATGCCCACGTGACACGCCATCTGGAAAAAGGAATGCTGCTGCCTCCGGCGTAGACCACTTGCGATGGCTCGAAGAAGCCGAAGCCTTGCGGCGTGAGAGGCCACACGGTCTGGTTCGGTTCCAGCACTCGAGCGGGCAGGCGCAGGTGGTCCGTTTTCTTTCCAGGTTGCTGCACGGGCGGGGGTTCTCTTTACAACGCGCAGACCGGAGATGCGAATGAACCGGGGGCGTCGCGGACGCGATGGGAGCGAACAGCTGGAGTTGCCTGACCAAGTCGCAACTCGACGGAGCGGCACTGATCCACTGCTCCGCGCCATACAAAGCATGCTCGAGATCGAGATGCACGTGAGACCGTGCTCGTCCACAGAGTTCTCGATTCGTAAAACAATTTTCCGCGAGAAGCGCACGCTGAAGGAACCGGCGGGCAAAGTCCCCGAAATGCCGGCGCTCAGACGGCTCCGATTGTGCTGCTCGACGCTGAGAGTAGACCAGGTCTTGGGGTGCGGTTTTTTGAGGATCAATTGACGTCAGGCGTTTGATCGTGAAAAGGCACCAGACGGCCATTTTTCAATTCAAAGCGGTCTCCGCGCCAGCTCACCGTGTGGCCGAAGAAGCTCGCAACCCAGACCCCCGCTGCGATCAGGTCGCGCAGGGGGAGCAGCCAGAGACTTCGCGGCAGAGCGCGATCGCCCAGCACGAATCCGCCCACGGCGATGGCAACAGCCACACGCAGCAAAACGGTGATTCCCAGCCCGGCCCAGGACCACGGCGCGCCTCGGGCAAACGCAACGGCGAATATCCCCCACATTAGTCCAAAGGTTGCCACTAATCCGACATACCCTGCGGTGCGCGCATCGCGTACGCCGCGAGCCCAGCGCAATTGATGGGCAAGAAAACCTCGCAGATCATAGGCAGGAAGATGCGTTTCCACGACAAGATCAGAGAGCTGCACGCGCAATCCGAGGCCGGCGATGCGCCGACCCAATTCGTAATCGTCGGCGAGAAAGTCGACGATGGACTGAAATCCTCCAATGCCAGCAAGATCAGCTCGCCGAAAAGCCATGGTCGATCCCAGCCCGAAGTGAAGTCCGCCCTCGAGCTGCCGCGCCACCAGGACTCCGGGAATGAAATCGGTGCTGATGCCGAGCGATTCGAGTCGCGATCCCAGCGTGGAACCCGCAGCGCCGCGATAGAGGCACGTCACCATGCCCACCGCTTTCTGGTTCAGCGGAGCGATGATTCGCCGGAGATAATCGCCCGGCACGCGAATATCGCTGTCATTGACCAGCAAATACTCGTAGCGAGCCATCGCGAGCATCTGTTCCAGATTGCTGACCTTCACATTGGCGCCCAACTTCTTCGGGCAAACCATGAGGATGATGGCGCGGTCCGGAAACTCTCGCTGCAACTGCTTCACAACGTCGATGGCGGGATCGTCAGGGTCGCTGACGCCAAAAATGATCTCGTACTCGGGATAGTCCTGCAGACAATGGCTGCGAAAGCTTTCGTACATTTCGCGATCGGCGCCTTTGAGCGGCTTGAGAACGGAAACCGGCGGTGCGTCGCAGACGACCTCGTCCGCGCGGTGCTCGTCCATAAATCGGAGCACGCTCCAGTGACAAAGCAAGTAGTAGAACGCGCTGGAAGCGCATCCCAAGACGGCAATAATCTCGAGAGCTTTCAGGATGCTGTGAGTCATGGGGCCGGCACGAACGCCGCGGAACAAAGGATCAAGCGGAAAGCTGACTGCCGAGAGCTGAGAGCTCTATTCGTAGCGAAGCGATTCGATGGGATCAAGGTTGGCCGCCTTCCACGCCGGATAGATGCCGAAGATAAGACCGACTCCGGCCGCCGAACTGAAACCGAATGTCACCCAGAACATCGACATGCGCGCCGGCAGAGACGGCCATAGTTCCGGAATCGCCCACACCAGAGTCGCGCCAACCAAAATGCCGATGATCCCGCCAACCGCCGTCAAAAT
>JASHRE010000104.1 GCA_030037515.1 Candidatus Sulfotelmatobacter sp. | reverse complement strand
TTACGGGGCAGCCGCTTTATCCCTTCGGCTACGGGCTGAGCTACTCGAAATTCGAATACAGCAATCTGAAATTGTCCAATCCGCAACTGGCTGCCGGAGATGCCCTTGATGTGGAAGTCGACGTGAAAAATACGAGCCACCGCGTCGGAGACGAGGTGGTTGAGTTGTACGTAACTTTCCCGAAACTGGCAGGCGCTGCGCGGCACGCCCTGCGCGGATTTGCCCGCGTTCATCTCGAGGCGGGGGCGCAGCAGCTTGTCAAACTCTCGTTGCAGCCGCGCGACTTGAGCTACGTGAACGAAGTGGGCGATCGCTTGGTCGGCGCCGGCGATTACGTCATCACGGTCGGCGGAGGTCAGCCCGGAACGTCATCCGCCCACGCCGAAGCGCATCTCACGATCACGGGCGCGCAGAAACTTCCGGATTAAAAACAACTTGTAGGGACAGCCGGCGGGGCCCCCGGCGCGCCTTTTCTTCGCGCGATGGGGGGCGCCCTCGGTGGTCCGGTTCGAGCCAAGCTCGGCTGCGAGCCTGTGAAAACAACAGCAGAACTTGAGGTTGCCCCAAGCTTGGCGCGCTTTTTGACCGGGTGTAGGGATTTTGACTTCGGCGAGAGACTCGACAGATTCTCAAGTTGACCGACGCCACCACTGTCATCCCAACCTGTTGTCGGGTAACATGAAGCTGTTCCCGTGATGAGAATTCCCCTGATTTCCAGCCTGCTCTTCGGCTTCGCACTGCTTACAACATTCGCGGCACCTCCCCTTCTGGACTCTCAATCACCGAGCGCGGCATCGGCTTCAAAGGAAACGACGAACAGCCCTATCCGCTTCACCTATCAGCCCATCGATTTCAAACTCGACAGCGACGAAACTCCCGAGCGGCACGCTCCTGAAACCATGGCCGGGGGCGTCGCCGTTTTCGACTACAACAACGATGGCAAGCTCGACATTTTTTTCACCAACGGCGCAAACATCCAGACGCTGAAAAAAGATTCTCCAAAATATTCGAACCGTCTTTTCGAAAACGACGGCAACGGTCATTTCACCGACGTGACCGAAAAAGCCGGCCTCGCCGGAACCGGCTACGACACCGGAGTCGCGATCGGCGATTACGACAACGACGGTTGCGAAGACATTTTCCTGGCGGGCGTCTACCGCAACACGCTCTATCACAACAACTGCAACGGAACTTTCACCGATGTCACCGCGAAAGCCGGTCTGAACAAACCTGATCCGCAGTACGGGCCGCTCTGGTCGGTTGCTGCTGCGTGGGTCGACGTCAACAACGACGGCCTGCTCGATCTGGTCGTCATCAACTACCTCAAGTGGGATGTGAATCACGAACCGGACTGCGAAGGCTACGGACATCGCGACTACTGCCATCCCAAGATGTACCCGCCGACGCCGAATCAGCTCTTCCTCAACAATGGGGACGGCACGTTTCGCGACGCCTCGGTTGAAGCTGGATTCCGCGCACATCCGGGCAAAGGCATGAGCGCCGCCGCCGCGGACTCCACGCTGGACGGCCGCATGGATCTGTTCATCACCAACGACAAGCTGATGAATTCATTTTTCTTGAACCGAGGCGGCGGCAAGTTTGAAGAAGCCGCGTTCGATGAAAACGTCGCCTTGCGCGAGGATGGCGTTTACATCTCCGGCATGGGAGCCGATTTCCGAGATCTCGACAACGACGGCTATCCCGACATTTTTCTGGTCGCGCTCGATGGCGAAACGTTCCCCCTCTATCGCAACACGGGAAAAGGCGGTTTCGTGGAGGTCACTCGCGAGAGCGGCATGACGCGATTGTCGCTGCCCATGGCGGGTTACTCTCCGAATATCGCCGATTTCGATAATGACGGATGGAAAGACATTTTCGTTTCGCGCGGACATGTGCAGTCACTGGCGTCTTCCAACAATCTGAGCATCGAGCAGCCGAACACGGTCTTCCGCAATCTCGGCGGAATGAAATTCGCCGCGCTCACCGCCGAAGCCGGATTCACCTCGTTCCCTCCTTCACGCCATCGCGGCTCGGCCGTCGGCGATCTCAACGGCGATGGCAAGTTAGACGTGGTCGTGACCGCGCTCAGCGCGCCTGGCGAAATCTGGATCAACCAGAGCCGGAACCAGAATCATTGGCTCGAATTCAAGTTGCAAGGGACGAAAAGTAATCGCGACGGTATCGGCGCGCGCATCAAGCTGGTCACAAAATCGGGCGCGCAATACAACCACATGACCACAGCCTGCGGCTATGCATCATCGAGCGCCGGTCCCGTGCACTTCGGGCTGGGGAAAGATGCCTCCGCTGAACTGGTCGAAATCCACTGGCCGTCGGGGATCGTCGAGACGCTGAAAAATGTCGAAGCGGATCGTGTGGTGGTGGTGAAGGAACCTTCCCGGTAAAAATGGCACTATGCCGGCTTTCGAGAATTTGGCGACGTCGCGCGGCCGCCCTACCGAATCTGACTGAGCGCCGGATAGATCTTCCGATACGCCTGATACGCTGCTTGCATGGCTTTCGATGCGGCCGCATTCGGTTCAATTCGCTTTGCCACTTTCACCACGCGATCGCAGGCTTCGTCGACGGACTTCCATCCACCCGCGCCCACTCCGGCAAGAATAGCGGCTCCGTACGCCGCGCCTTCTTCCGCGGCCACGATTTCGACTTCGTGCCCGTACACGTCGGCCTGAATCTGTCTCCACAGCGGCGACCGTGCCCCTCCGCCGCCCAGACGAATCGAGATCACTGGAATTTTCATTTGCTCGAAAATCGTGAACGTATCTTTCAAGCTGAACGCCACGCCTTCCATCACTGCGCGAATGAGGTGCCCCCGCGAATGCGAGGCCGTCAGTCCGACCATGGCGGCGCGCGCGTTGGGATCGAGATGCGGCGTGCGCTCGCCCATCAAGTACGGAACCCAGAACGCGCCTTCGGAACCGGCCGGAACTCCAGCGGCCTCCTCCGCTAGAATGTCATAGGGGTCGCGTCCGCGACTCGCGCCATTGCCCGACACGCAACCGAACTGATCGCGAAACCAACGCAGCGACAGCCCCGCGGCCTGGGTCACGCCCATGACGTGCCAGCGTCCCGGGATGGCGTGACAGAAGGTGTGCAGACGTCCGCGCGGATCGAGCGCCGGACGATCGGTCGCCGCAAACACCACGCCCGAAGTTCCAATCGTCGCGCTCACCGCGCCGGCGCGAGCGATTCCCATGCCGACGGCGCCCGCAGCCTGATCTCCCGCACCCGCCACAACCGGAGTTCCCGCCTTGAGTCCGGTTGCCGCCGCGCCGTCCGCCGAAATTTTCCCACACGGCTGCGGCGATTCATACAACGCGGGCAGCATCTTTTCGGCGATGCCAGTCCTGGTGAGAATTTCCTTCGACCATCGCCGGTTCGCG
>JASHRE010000103.1 GCA_030037515.1 Candidatus Sulfotelmatobacter sp. | reverse complement strand
TTTCTGATCGCCTTGCGGCTTATAGTTGGAAACGAGTTTGAAATCCATGGATGAAAGCCAACCCTCAGCAAGAAATCATGTTGCCCTTTCGCCGGCTGTTCCACAGGAGCAAGTTTTGGCGAGAGAGAATCCGATCATTATAAATCCGTGAAGAAATGTTAGGCATGCGCGTTCCGTCATCAACCGTCGCCCACCTGGTTTGCCTGCTGCCGCGCTAAGTCGCGCGTGATTGTGATGGCGCAGTGTTTGAGGGCAAAGCGAGGATTGGTCCCCAGCTGTGCGCAGACTTGTTCCCGGTTGTCACCAGGCGAAGGCGGGAAGCGCGCCCGTCGTCACGCAGCGGGAATTGCACGATCTTCTCCGTCCAGGCAAACGGGGAGGCGGAAATTTCCGGTCCCGCGGGCCCAACCACGCGGAGGTCAGAAATTCTCGGCGTCAAATCGTCATGATTGCCTCGCCCAACCCATGAGTGTGTCGGTCTGAAAACCGCTCTGTCGCTCCTTCGGGGCCTGCTCGTTCTCCGCTTTTCACCCACGGCTCGTGCCGTGGGCTGTACGCTCATCTCGCCCCGCCGCTCAATCTCTGCCGCTCCGGTTTCGCTCTGGTTGCCGAACTCGGAGTTCGCGCACCGACTCGTAGAACGCTCCCACCCTCTGCGTGAGAGGGATGTTCATTGTATCGAGCGGGGAAATACTATTTGTGCGGTTCGACGGCAAGCGGGCGTGGACTCACTGATTCATCGGCCGATTCGCCGTATTCGACTTTGGCGCGCCGACCTCGAGCCACGAAGAAATGGTCGCTGCGGAGTTCCAGCCAACTCTGGGCTTTATCGCGGGCAAGGGCCGGAGTACACAACAAAAGCGCCGCAACCAGGGGTGTGCGTTTCGACATAATGGCGCGGCCATACAGATATGACCGTCGAGGCGGGAAGTCAACCGAAAAACGCGCCAGTACGCGCGACCGGTGCCACAACGGTCTGCGCTCTTCAAACCGGTGTTTATTCCTGGAAAGTCCGCGGCGGTAAGAAGCTCTGAAGCGCAGAGGTCGCGGAGGGGGCTCGCAGGACGCAGAGGGGGAGGGCTCAAAGGCGCCTCGCACCCATGGTCCGCAGGCTTCGATTCTGCTCGATTGAATACCCCAGTTTTCGCAAAACCGCCGAGAAGTGGGGCACCCACCGATCAGCTCTTTATCAGGAACGGGTTGCTCTCGCGCTCTTCGCCGATCGTGGTAAGTGGGCCGTGGCCGGGGACGACGATGGTTTCATCCGGCAAAGCCAGTACGGTTTCACGCAGGGATTGCATGATTTTTTGCATCGAGCCGCCGGGAAGATCGGTGCGGCCGATGGATCCGGCGAAGAGGGTGTCGCCGGCGATGAGTTTTTTTTCCGCGGGGAAATACAGGCAAACGCTGCCTTCGGTGTGGCCGGGTGTGTGCAAAATATTTGCGGTGTGCGAGCCCGCGGTGACGGTTTCTCCCGTGCTGATGCTGTGATCGATTTCAACTTTGCCCGGCGCCGGAACGCCGATCCATGCCGCTTGCACGTCGAGCATTTTGAGCAGAGCGTAGTCGTTCTGGTTGAGGAGAAGGGGAGCGCCGGTTGCGGCGCGCAGCTTCATGGCTCCCCCGACGTGATCGATGTGGGCGTGCGTAACCAAGATCTGTTTGACCTGCAAGTTGTGCTTGCGCACGATGGCGAGCACGTCGTCGATGTCGTCACCGGGGTCGATCACCATGGCCTCGCGTGTGTGCTCATCGCCAATGATCGAGCAATTGCACTGGAGCGGTCCAACGGAAATGATTTCGTGGATCATGAACTTATTGTACCGAGTGGTTGCTCATGTCGAGGGATGCTCGCGCGTGACGTCCTAAGGGCTGGCCGGCTTCGCTCGGTCGGACAGCCGGGGCGGCTTTCGCCGCATGAACCTTCGAAAAGGGACGCGAAGGCAAACGTCGAAGCGAAACACTTGCTGTTTGGGGCAGAGTAGCGAGACAATACGCGTTCAGTTGCAGGAGGCGGTAGTGTCTGAGCGAAAATATCGGCAGCGCGGATACCAGGATTCCGGCGAAGATCGGAAACGATCAGGTGAGAAACCCAGCGCCCCGCCGAAGCGAGACAACACGTTTGGCCCGCGGCCGGTGAACATGCCGGGCACACGCGCGGTTTCACGCTGCGCGCAGTGCGGAACCGTGTTGCAGGGAATGCCGCCGGAAGGGAAGTGTCCGAAATGCGGATTCGAACTGCATTCCTGCAAGCAGTGCATGTATTTCGATCCCGGCAGCCGATTTGAGTGCATGCAGCCGGTGAAAGAACGAGTGGCGAAAAAAGACGCACGCAACCAATGTCCTTCCTACGAAATGCGAGTGACGCGCGAGAAAGAAACCTCTACGCCCGCCGCGTCGCGTCCGACCGATGCGCGACAGGCGTTTGAAAATCTGTTCAAGAAGTGAGAATTCAGACTTCGGACCTCAGGCCTTGGGCCGCACCTCAAGAACAGCCGCTTTCTTGACCTGGCAAAAGTGCTCGCGGGCTCGCATTCCTGCTTCGCTCGAGATGACAGTTCAGAGAAGGGAGCGGGCCATGGCGCCAGAGGTCCGCGGTCGCAGGTCCCCTCTCACGGCTTCTGCGTGGGACGGATCAGGACTTCACTGGCGAACGATTGGGGTGCCTGCGTGACGAGCATCGCGACAACGTGCGAGACGTCATCCGGCTGGAGCATTTTGTTCGGATCTTTGCCGGCGTGTGGACCGAGTTCGGTTTCGACCGAACCTGGGCAGATCAGAGAGACGCGAATATTGTGTCCGCGGAGTTCTTCCGCGACAGAATACGAGAGTCCATTCAGTCCCCACTTTGAGGCCGCGTAGGCCGCACCGTTCGGCAGCGGGTTTTTTCCCGCGAGCGAAGAAATGTTAACGATATGACCTGATTGCGCCTGAATCATCATGGGAGCAAACGCTCGAATCGCGTAATAGACACCGCGCAGGTTCGTGTTCAGAATGAGCTCCCAGTCTTCCGGCAGAAGGTTGTGGAGAGGCTCGCGGAAGCGGCCGACTCCGGCGTTGTTGACGAGAATGTCGAGACGCTGGAAAGTGCTGTTGACGCGAGCCGCGACGTATTCGAGCTGATGGAGCACGGTTACGTCGCAGGGAATCACTTCGACTTTTCCGCCGGCCCGGAGGATTTCCTGAGCCGCGGCATCGAGAGTGGACTGGGTGCGTCCGCATAGGACCGAAGTGGCGCCGAGGGTGGAGAGCTTGCGGGCGATGGCGGCTCCGATTCCGCGTCCAGCGCCGGTGATGACTGCGACTTGTCCTTGGAGAGGCTTTCCGGTGTTCATATCTTGCGAAGCTCCGGCGGCGATTTGCGGAACGGGTCAGTTCGAAAATGGAAGCGATCCAAACCTGCGGCCCTGCGTAGCGGCTGTCTCAATAAAAGGTGCGCGACGCTTCCGCGCGGATCGCCCAGATCCCTGGCTGCGCAACATCGGCTTGCTCGGGATGACATCCAAACTGACCCGTTATCCGATTGGTGGCGAAACATCCACGAAAGCCGCCAGCCGCATCTTAGAATAAACGGGCGCGGTGTGGGAACTTGCTTGCCTTCGGGAGTGGAGGTACTTATAATCCCGCCAACCGGGAACGGGTTGCGGTGCCCGTGCGCCAGTCCTACTTCCCGGGGCTGCCTGCCAGGAAAGAGAGCATTCCAAAGCAGGATCCGGAAGCAAAGCGGTCCAATTCGGAATGCAGTCACCGTCGAGTTTCAGTACACGTCTACCGGAAAAAAGCAATCGTGCAACGGTCTAAGGAGCCAATACTAATGACAAGAATTCTGCTTGCGGTTGTGCTGGGGGTTTCGCTCGGAGCGGGGGCCCAGACCGCGCAGCCGGCACAGGGTCAATCAGCCGCGCCCGCGCAGGGTCAATCGGCGGCCCCGGTAATTAAGGATCCCGCGGAATATAACGCCTATGTCGCTGCCGTGTCGGGAAACGATCCCAACGCCCATATCAGCGGCCTGGAAGCTTTCCTTGAGCACTATCCCAGCAGCGTCATGAAGAACCAGGCGCTCGAAATCCTCATGATCGCCTATCAGCAGACCAACAATGTTCCGAAAACCATCGAGACGGCCAACAAACTGATTGCAGTCGATCCCTGCAACGAGCGGGCTTTGGCATTGTTGGCGTACCTCGACCGCATGCTGGCGCAGAGCGGAGATAAGAACGCGGCACAGGACTTGGCAGATGGAAAAAAGGACGGTGAGCAGGGCCTGTCGTGTTTCGACAAGGTGACCGATCCGGAGATCAAGAAGAATGAGGCGCAGATGGGGCAGATCTTCAATTCAGTAATTGGAGTTGCCGATTTACAGGAGGCTGCGTCCGCCACTCCCGACCAGAAGCCGCAGGATTATGGCGAGGCGGTCAAGCACTTAAAGCCGGCAGTGGACGCCAGTCCGAACGACTTCAGCGTTGTGTATCCTCTTGCACTGGCGTACTGGCCCGACCCGAAGACTCCGACCACGCCTGACAACAGTATGAACGCGATCTGGTATGCGGCTCGGGCTTCCGCCGTTGCGCCGCCACAAGCTCAGGCTCAGATCGAAAAGTATGCCCGTTCACTTTACGTGCGGTATCACGGAGGAGACGACGGTTGGGCTGACGTCCTAGCCAAGGCTAAAGCGGGCGGCGCGCCGCCCGCGGATCTATCGACACTAATCAAGCCTGCGCCGACCCCGGCTGAGCAGGCAAAGGCCATGATCGCGCAAACTTCGCCGGACAAGATGGATTTCGCCACGTGGGAGTTCGTTCTGCAGAATGGTACTCCGGAAGATCAGGCAACTGTGTGGAACGCGATCAAGGGCAAGGCCGTGCAGATGAATGGCACCGTAATCAGTACGACGCCGGAACAGTTCATGATCGCCGGCAGTTCGGACGACATCGACGCCAAGAAAGCGGACATCACTTTGAATTTCGAAGACAAAGTGCCTCCCCGGTTGATTCCGAAAGATGGCGCCAGTTTCGACTTTCAGGGCGAGCCGTCATCTTACACGCCCAATCCCTTCATGATGGTAATGGATAAGGGGCAATTGATCCGCACCAAGCCCGAAGCGCCTGCGCACAAGCCGGCGCACAAGTCGGCTCAGTAGTCGTAGTCGGGCAGCGGCAGGAGAACAAGAGGCAGCCGATCGGGCTGCCTCTTAAGTTTATGCGGGATTTCAGCGAACCGCTTTTTTGTCGAGGCCGACGGGGCGGGCACTGCGTGGCGGGCGCTTCTCGCCATCGCGCAACTGGCGGACGTCGATGCGCAGTTCGTGAATGGTCCGGCTGAGCGTGTTGCGGTGCATGCCCAGTTCGCGCGCGGCGCGGCACTGGTTGCCCTTGTTTTCCTCGAGCACGGTCAGGATGAAACGCTTCTTGAACTCACGCACGCCTTCTGCGTAGAGAATGTTGCTGCGGTACATCTGCAGGACGAGTGCTTCCAATTGATCTTTCACGATGTCTCTCTCTTCGGTCAGAAATTTTTTTTCTGCACTGCGTCTACTTC
>JASHRE010000006.1 GCA_030037515.1 Candidatus Sulfotelmatobacter sp. | reverse complement strand
GAATGCGATGTGCAGAATTCCGCCGTGCACGAACATGTACGTAAACAGGCGCCACCATTGTCCGTAGATCGTGTACGGCCCGATGTTTGCGCCCCACGGCCGGAGATCGAGGCCGGCAAAATCCATGAGGGAACGCGAAGACAGCGCCATTGCCAGGTACACCGCGACGTTCACGCCAAACAGCACTTGCGTCAGCGTGATTCCCGATTCCCGCCGCCGCGCCCACGGGGCAGCCATCACCGGTTGTGGTGTGTCATCCACGATTTCGCCACGCTGCGCCGCTTCATGCTGCACGCACCACTGGCAGAGCTTTTTCCCGAACGTCAGCCCGGGGAGCTTCCGTCCACATTGAATGCAGTTCGCCATGTCGTATAAAGAGTATAAGCAATGTCGTCCCCGACGCATACGAGGCTGGCAAAGCTCGCTGGTTTGGCACTGCCGGTGGCACAGCAGCACGCTGCTTGCGGTGGCGCGCCGTCGACAACCCCACTTCTCTCAAAAAAACGTCGAGACGGGGGCGGCCCGGGGTCGCGAAAGGATTCAAAATGCTCAGTGAATGGTCTTCGTCTTCCGCGACATGTAGTCCATCAGCAGATATTGGCCGAGCGTATAGGGGGTCGTGAAATACGCTTTGCCGCGGCACATGGAGGTCACTTTCTGCACGAATTGCACCAGCCCGTAGTCGGAGGCGAGCATGAAGGTGTTGATCAGCACGCCGGCGCGCTTGCATTTGGAAACTTCTTCCAGCGTCTGGCTCACAACCAGCGGATCGAGACCGAACGCGTTTTTGTAAATGCGTCCGTCTTCGAGGGTGAGCGCCGACGGCTTTCCGTCGGTGATCATGACGATCTGCTTCATGTCTTTTCTTTGCCGCTGCAAAATACGCTGCGCCATCCGCAGCCCCTCGCGCGTATTGGTGTAATACGGACCAACCTTGACGCGCGCGAGCTGCGATAGAGGAATCTCTTCCGCCGAATCGTGAAACAAGACCAAAGACAGCGAATCTCCTGGATACTGCGTGCGAATCAGGTGTGACAAGGCCATCGCAACTTTCTTGGCCGGCGTAAAACGATCCTCGCCGTAAAGGATCATCGAATGGGAGCAGTCGAGCATCAGCACGGTCGCGCATGAGGACTGATACTCGCACTGATGCACCTGCAGATCGGAATATTCGATGTTTAACGGCAGCGTGAGTCCCTCGCGCCGAATCGCGCTCGACAGCGTCGCCGTGATGTCGAGGTTGAGCGTATCGCCGAACTCGTATTGCTTGGCGGACCCGCTGGTTTCGATGCCGGTGGCGAGATCGCGCGTATCGTGGCGTCCGAAGCTCGATTTCCCAAGCGAGCCGAGCAGATTGCGCAGAGCCTTGAACCCGAGAAAGTCCAGGCTTTTGTCGGTGATCTCAAATCGCGCCTGCTGCGCGTCGCCGGTTTGACCGCCAACACCGGATGGCCGCGCCGGATCGGCCGGTTGGTCGACAGAAATGTAATCTTCCTGCTGCATGCGCTCGATGAGCTTTTGGATCAGCTCGTCGAGCTTGCCTTCCATTTGCATGCGTTCGATCTGCTCACGCAGTTCCTCATCAAACAACTCGCCATTGAGAAGCGCCTGTTCGATAGCCTGCTTGAGTTGGTCGAGGGTCTGATCGCCTTCCGGCATTTCATACCACATGGAATCGCGGTAGCCGCTTTGCAGCAGATAATCCGAGAGCGCGTTGAGCAGGTCTTCCAGGCTCATCTGGCTCGCCGGATCGGGAACGTATTTGGAATAGCGGATTCTCTTCATGACTGCGTCGTCGGTCGTTGGTCGTTGGCGAGCGGGACTCGAACCGCGATTCCGCTCGGCGGGTCGAAGGTCGATTCACTCGTCGGAGACAAGGAAACACATTGTGCATTGCTGCATAAGGCCCGCCCGGCTCCGCGGCGACGCCCGCGAGAGAGCCATCTGGCAGCCTGACAAACGGCTTGTCACCGCGCCGGCGGACCACTGCAGTTAATTAAACTGCCTTCTCTGCCGGTACGGCCGCTCATCCATCTCGAACGATTTCTCGCGCGCCGGCTCCGGCTTTTTCTCTCCCGCCTTGAACACACGCTCTTCGCTGCGCCCAATCCGCTTGTGTGCGTGCAATCCTTCAAGGATGAATTCGGCCGCCGAAACCTGCTGCTCGGGACTTTCTTTCTGCGAAACGCCCAGCGGCCCGAGCTTTTCAATCAGACCCTGAATTTCTTTCAGATTTTCGAGGGCTGCCGCTGCGGCAATCGAATCGGATAACTGAACTTCGCCGCCCAGATCGAACCACTGCACGATCTGCTGCACGTTGGCGCCGGTGAAGTACTCGTCATAAGTCTTGGCAATTGCGGTGCGAATCAGTTCTCGGCTGACGGTGTCCGCGCCCTTCATCTCGCCTTCATATTCGAGTTCGAGCTTGCCGGTGATGGCAGGCAGAGCCGAGTAGATGTCGCTGATGCGCGGCACGACGAGCTTTTCCTGATTGCGAATGGCGCGCCGCTCCGCATTCGAAATAACGTTTTCCATGGCGCTGATCGGCAAACGCTGGCTCACTCCCGACCGCTTGTCGATTTTCTTGTCTTCGCGCGCCGCGAACGCCACGCGTTCGATCACTTCCTGCACATAATTGGGAAGATGCAGAGGATGTCCATTGCGCCGCGTCCATGCCTCCTGCGCGGTGATGGCGATCCCTTCTTCTACGGTGGCTGGATAATGCGTGCGAATCTCCGATCCGATGCGGTCCTTCAAAGGAGTGATGATTTTCCCGCGCGCGGTGTAATCTTCAGGATTGGCGCTGAAGGCGAGCGCAACATCGAGCGGCAGCCGGATCGGATATCCCTTAATCTGCACGTCTCCTTCCTGCATGATGTTGAACAATCCAACCTGAATTTTGCCGGCCAGATCCGGCAATTCATTGATCGCGAAGATGCCGCGATTGGCGCGGGGAAGCAGGCCGTAATGAACGGTCAACTCATTCGACAATTCATGTCCGCCACGCGCCGCCTTGATCGGATCGATGTCGCCGATCAGATCTGCAATCGTCACATCCGGTGTCGCGAGCTTTTCAACATAGCGCTCATCCGGCGAAAGATAGGCGATCGCCACATCATCGCCCCTGCGCTGCAATTCTTCACGGCAACTCCGGCAGATCGGAGCGTAGGGATTGTCATGAATCTCGCATCCCGCGAGATACGGCATCTTGGGATCGAGCAGCGAGGTCAAAGCCCGCAGGATACGGCTTTTCGCCTGGCCCCGCAGCCCGAGCAAAATGAAATTGTGCCGCGAAAGAATGGCGTTGACGATCTGCGGCACCACCGTGTCGTCGTAGCCGACGATGCCGGGGAAGACCGGCTGCTCGCCCTGCTGGCACAAGCGAGCGATTAAATTCTCACGCAATTCGTCCTTAACCCGTCGCGTACGCAGACGTTCTTCGGAAAAGATGCTTCGGCGCAGATCTGCCAAGGTGCGCGGAAGACTCATGAGAGGAACCCCCACAAAATCTGAACCAACTTTGTCACGATTATACTCGCGCCACAGCGAACATGTTGTCAGGGCACATTCGCTGGAGGTCAGCGCACGTGCCCGTTGCCCCCGGCTTTTTCTTTGGCACGCGCTGCCCGGCGCAGACCGGGAAGAATGCTTTCCAGATATGCCGCAAGTTGGTGCATGCGTTCCCGCTCGGAAAGGGTGGACAACAACTTTTGCTTGAAGTCGAGATCGAGAGGGAGTGATCCGGCGAGTTGAAACGAAAGCGGGCTCGGGGCGGCAGAAAGCACCTCTCCCCCGGCCCCGGCGAGCGACAAGATCTCTTTATGCGCCTTGAGCGCCCGTTCTTTTTCCTTCTGTTCCGCCTCGCCAGGCTCGTCGGGAAGCATCAGGATCTCGGCCCGCAGAAAGGAGCGCTCGCGATCGAGTTGAAGCATTTCAAATCGATTTTGTCCCTGTGTAACGATGTCAATCCGACCGTCCGAATAGCGCTTTGTGAGCTCCACGATCTCCGCGGTGCATCCGATCTGCGCCGTCCCCTGCTCAAGCGCGCGAACCACGCCGAAAGGAGTTTTGGTCGACAGACATTCGCCGATCATTTCCTTGTAGCGGGGCTCGAAGATGTGAAGAGGCAGAGCGGTGCCCGGGAACAACACGACTTCGAGCGGGAACAGCGGCAGCAGTGTCAATTCATCTCCTGTGTCGCTTGGTCTCCCCATCAATCGCGAGCAATTCCGGCCACCCCGGCTGCCTCGATTGTACGCCCGCGCACATTCGCACCTTGACTTGCCGCGCGGCAGCGAATACAACCGCGATCATGCA
>JASHRE010000102.1 GCA_030037515.1 Candidatus Sulfotelmatobacter sp. | reverse complement strand
CAGTTTACAGCACAACGAGACGCCGATCATCTCGGTCGTTGATGTTAAATCTCGATTAAACGCTCAAAATCTCTCAAGACGAGTGAGACGTCTGATTACCCTCGTCGAGGTTGACTTTGCGAAGATTCCGCGTCACCCTTAACAGTTCGCTTTGGAGACTCACATGGGTGAATTTAGCCCTTGGCATTGGGGACTAGTCCTTTTTATCTCTGTGCTCATGTTCGGCATGCCATTTCTCGCTGGCTACTTCATCGGGCGTTACGTCGAGTTGAAAAAATCGAAACGACCCCGAAAACCTGAGCCGAGCATGGCAAGATCCGTCTGATCAACGATCCCAGCCACGAACAGTTGTTGCAAACAAATCTTAGGACCGTATCGACAAGTGCCCAGGCGGCGAGGCTGCGGGTAGAGTCGAACATGTTGATGCCGGGGCACTTGCGATACGGTCCTAAGATTTATCCCCAACGATACCTTTACAGAATGTAGCGACCGCCATCAACTTCTAGGTTGTCGAATTCCACAACCGCAGATTTTGTTGGATCACGTGGGTCGAAGAGCACCTGAATCTTTTTGCCGTCGAAGGGTCTGAGAATGTCCCAAGCTCCCTGTTCATCGCTGCAATTCAGTCTAAAGCAGCCCCCGTAGGGTTCTCCCGCAACAGCATACGAGTAGGAAATTTCGCACTGGACGTTTTCAGAGGTCACCCCTGTCACTGTCGCTGATTCGACATGACCCTCTGAGATGTACCATGACTCTCTCTTGCGCTGCTTGATTCTTCTCCACATCCTACGCGCCGAGATTACGAAGACCACCGCGGCGAAAAACCCAAGTAGGATCGCGATACGCTCAGCGATGGGCATAGGCACGGATTCTACAGGACGGTTGACGAAAACAGGCCTTATCGCTCAAATTTGTGGAGTCGAGAAGAGGCGCAGTGACTGTAGCCTCCCGGTGGCGATTGGTCAGGTTTTCACCTGGCCGCCTCAGTCCGGTTTGACGTGGTTCTGTTTCCTCTTCCCGCTCATCGAACCGGACGGGCACATTTCGTGCATCCGGCTCTCGGAGAAAGGTTCACGGTTTCGCCCACGGAAAGCTGGCGGTTCGTGCAGTGAGACAAACGAGCCCAAACTGGTCGTGCAGGAGCTGGTTAGAGTACTGCTTGGTACCTGCTCCCTTCCGTTGATGTTTGGCACGCAGCCACCGGCGAAGCCTTTGGCGAGTGTGTCCTTCCACTGCTCGATAGGCTTTGCTGACAGGGCCCAAGCAGAAGTAGTTGGCCCATCCGATGAGTTGTCGGTTGAGCTGTGCGACTATTTGCTCGATGTCCTGCTGAGTTTTGTTTCGTCCAGTCGCTTCGCTAATCGCCTGACAGATGCGTTGCACCCGTTTCTTGGACGGGGCCTCGCTTAGATAGGCTCGGCCCGTCTTCGGCGAATAGCATCGACCGAAGCTATACCCTAGAAAATCGAACTTTTCCTCCGGTAGCGTGCAGACCCGCGTCTTGGTTTCGTTCACCGTCAACTTCAGCGCGGTCATCATGTCCCGCATCGTGACTAAAGCCTCTACGGCTTGGCCACGACAGCAGATCACGAGGTCATCGGCATAATTGACGATGTACGCTCTCAGACGCTTCTCGTGCCCCAACTTCTTCCAGCCGAGCACGAACCGACGCATGTACAGATTACTCAGCAACGGGCTAATCGGAGACCCTTGCGGTGTACCCCGACCTTCATCCCGATTTCGTGTGCTTCGATGCTTGTTTCCACGCTCATCCGTTTCTTCGACTGGAGCTTCCAGCCACATCTTGATCAGATGGAGCATGGCTCCGTCGACGACCCGTCGCGCTATCGACTTGAGAAGCGCGGAATGCGGAAGAGTATCGAAGTAGGAGCTGAGATCTGCATCTACGATTTCTCGATGGCCGGTGTTGATCAGCTTATGGACGTGTCTTACAGCATCCAGTGCGCTGCGGTCTCGCCGATAGGCGTACTGCTCTGGCAGTAGATCGGCCTCGAAGATTGGTTCGAGAACCAGAACCGCTGCCATTTCCGCTGTCCTGTCCCGGATAGCAGGTACTCCTAGCGGCCGCTGTTTCCCGTCCGGCTTCGGTATATAGATCCGCCGCACAGGAAGTGGTTGATAGGTTCGGCTTTTCAGCTCTTGCGCCAGTTCCTCCAGCCAGCGCTCTACTCCGTACGTCTCGATGTCCTCGAACGTCTGGTTGTCCACTCCTGCCGCTCCGCCATTGGCTTTGCAGCACGCGTAGGCGAATGCCAGAACGTCCTTGCGATACACCTTGTCGTACACGGCATAGAAGCGAAAACTGGGCGATTCCTTCGCTTTGTCGTGCAACGCCGTCTGCAATTTCTGAACGCTTTCTGGGGTTGTTAGGTTCGACACCAATCCCTCCGTCTTCGTCGCTTCTTGCGTTTCCTTTCAACTGAGGCTCCTTTGCTCGGCCGGCATTACCCGGCTTCCTAGCTCCTACGAGCCTCTCCGTCACCCCAAACGGCCCGGCCTGTCTCTCACGAGGTGCCGGTTGATCCTGACTGCGATCACCGCTGGGGCTTCCCGTGTTGCGCCTGATCCCCTGTGTCTGCATGTCGTCGCCAATACCCCGGCTGGTCGAGAGAGCCGAATCGCTCGTTACTGCTCCCTCCTCGTCGGCCTTCCCCAGAAGTCGGGCGGGTCGGCTTTATCCCTGCGTTATCGGTTTCGGGGCCTGCTCAGCGTTCACTCACGTTGCAACCTACAGACTCACCGAGTCGCCTTACGCGACCCTCTACACCGGAGGCCTCGGCGGCTTTGTCACCTCCGCCGCCGCTCCGATTGTTACCGGGTGGAGCGATCCAGTTCCCGGGCGGGTCTCCATTCCCGCTGTGGACCAGTGCCTTTTCACGGCGCACCAACTTCTTCCGATTCATTTCACATCTGATCGCTTCTCGCTCGCCCGCACCTCGCATCGTTCGCGCCCCGCGCCGCCCACTCTCGATACTCCCTTACTATTTGGGGAAATATTTCACCGCGAAATGTAGGACCCGCCGCGCCGGGCCCAGAGGGGTGCATATTCCCTCCCTTTGTGTTCTCACCCCTTTTTCTTCTCAATGAACCCGGCAAAGCGTTGGTCGTGGCGGACAAAAGACGAGGCCCGCGCGCCCGTAGTTGTATATCGTGTCACGATGCATATCCGTAAAATCGAGACCCTCGAATTTTATCAACTGTCGCGGGGTTGAGAGGGGGGACCACGCTCGGACCAGCATGAATACTGGCGATTTCTATTTTTGTGAAAACGGGGTGCGGTAACTTGGGCTCCCATCCCTTATAACCCCGTCAAATGTGTGGAGGGTAGGATGTGGCTACGGGAAAAACGGCTCCACGTAACCACATAACAAACATTTGGTCACCTATTTACCACTTTATAATCATGTGTGCGTGCGGGGGCGCGGGCTGGCTGGGCTGCGTTGGCGCGGCGTGGGGACGGGTTGGCGTGGGAAAGAGCTGGGCGTCGACCTTTGCAATTCGGCGCGAAATTGTTGGCCAAATAGTTGTAATAGTTGTAGGCGAGCCAGCGACAAACGCTCCGATGCGAACGGAATCGAAAGAAGATGAAATTTGAGTGCTAACGCCTGTTTACAGAAATCAACTCAATCGCCGCAGTCCTTCAGGGATATTCGCTCAGCGTCTGCCATTCGGATAATATGCCGCGCAGGAGCCTCCTCTATGCTCACGGGCAAGTGGGCGCAGTACTTGACCCAGGAGAATACTGAAGAACATCTCATCTCATCTGATTTCGTCAGTCACCAGCTACGCTGCGTCAGAGCGTAAACCAGAGTTTATGTTGTCTCAGCTTCGTGGATGGGTAAGAAGGACAGCAACAGGATTCCGACAACGTAAAACGGAAGCACCTGAAGGAGCGTTTCACCTTGAAACCGCAGAACAAGGCCATAAAGCGGAATGGCAAGCAGGCATCCAAGTATCACCAATTGGATTGCACGCCAGCGCCGAAGCACCGCCGCGTCACCGGGCTGACGAGCCAACTTGTCCTTAGCGCTCTTTAGCTCCCTGCTCCGCAAAAACAGGACCGTTGGGATTATGCTCGCCGCCAACACGTAAACGACGATGCGCAGCAATGGATTCACCGGTCGCGGCCCCGGACCATTCATCTCCCCCACACGAACGTAAAGCACGATCATTCCGATGAGGGCAATTCGCGCTGTGCGCAGGGCTTTTAGCGATACTCCTTGATTAGCCATTCTTAAGTCCGCCGACGCAACATTAACAGCAAGAACCCATTGGCGCTAGAACGAAGTCCGGAACTGACGTAAAATCTTAGGCTCCTATCGACAAGCGCGGCGACGACGAGCGCTCTGGGTTGATCCGGCGGTTTCACGTCGGGGCGCTTGCGATAGGAGGATTTGTACGAAGCCGCTGACGTTTGCGGCGGATGCGGAGGGCTATAAATATATAGTATGGGGTTTCAATGGCCGTTTCGCCATTTTATCGCCTGAGC